>JAFYTB010000221.1 GCA_017559045.1 Eggerthellaceae bacterium
GAACTCAGAAGGCTGACCCTCCTCGTCCTCCTCGACGACCTCGAGCAGAACGAGCTCGCCAGAAGCAAGCGTCGGATTAGCCTCGTCGATGGGCATGAAGAAGCCGTAGCTCTTACCCTCATGGAGAATGAGGCCCAGGAACTCGAGAACCAGCTCGTCGCCGCGCTCGTCACGCACGGTGATGGTGATGCCCTCTTCAGTGGGCGGGCAGAAATTGGGGGCGCTTCCCTCACGAACCATAGGATTTCCTTTCCCTAAATTCAAACGCTAGCGACGTGCGCGCTTCTTCTTAGCAGGCTTAGCCTGAGTTGCACCGGTCTCAGCTTCAGCTGCAGCAGCCTCAGCCTTCTTAGCAGCAGCTTCGAGACGAGCGACGGGCACGGACTCGATGATCGTATGACCAGCGTGGTCGCAATCGAACAGATCGATGGCCGGACCGTACTTCTTTGCCAGCTTGGCAAACCTCGGCTCGCGCGTCTTCCACATGCTGTAAAGCGGCGTTGCGATCGCGATGGAGGAATAGGAGCCGATGACCAGACCCATAACCATGGCGAAGGCGAAGTCCTTCAGCGTCTCGCCGCCGAAGAGCAGCATGGCGAGAACGGGGATGACCGAGGTGAGCGACGTGTTCAGCGTACGGACGAACACCTGGTTCACCGAATGGTTGGCCATGGTGAAGAAGGAGCACTTGATGTCCTCGGCCTGCATGTTGTCGTTGATGCGATGGAAGACGACCACCTTGTCGTAGAGCGAGTAGCCCAGGATGGTGAGCAGCGCCGCGATGGTGTTCGGATTGACCTCGCGGCCAACAAGCGCGTAAATGCCAACCACGATGATGATGTCGTGCAGAAGCGTCACGACCGCCGTCACGCCCATCTTGTACTCAAAGCGGAAGGCGATGAACGCAATGATGAGCAGCAGGGACACCAGAAGGGCGATAAGCGACGACTTGACGACCGAAGCACCCCAGTCGGGACCGATGGTGGTTACCTCGAAGCTCTCGGTGGAAAGACCGAGCTCCTCCGCAACCTGGGTGGCGCTATGCGCAGCATCCTCGGCAGCGAACGTGGTGGTGCGGACGAGGAAGCCGGGCACGCCATTGGAGCTCGTGGTCTGAATGACCGCGTCGGGCTCGCCGGCAGCCTCAAACGCATCGCGCATCTGCTCGGTAGTCACTTCGCCGGTGCCGTAGAACTCAACGGACGTGCCGCCAACAAACTCGATGCCGAAGTTGAGGCCGCGCAGGCCCATGATGCCGAAGCTGGCAACAAGCAGGACGGCGGCGACGGTGAGGAACACCTTGCGGTGGCCCATGAAGTTGATGTCATGCTTGATGAAGCGGCCCTTGACGGCGCGAACAGCGGAGAAGCCGTTCTCGTCAACAGAGCTCTTGCCGTCGGTCTCCCTGCCGATGCGTGCAACCTCGAGGCTGTCGGAGATGCCCCAGAAGCCGGGGTTCTTCGCGATGACCTTAGGTGCAAGCAGGCGAATGAGCGGAGCCTTGAAGATGAGCATCATGGCGATGTCGCAGCAGATACCCAGAGAGAGGGTCAGGCCGAAGCCCTTGACCGATGCGCTGGCCAGGAAGAACAGCGTAAGCGCCGAGATGAGCGTGACGAGGTCGGCGTCGATAGAGGTCTCGATAGCGTGACGAACGCCCGTAACAGACGCTGCCTTCACGCTGCGACCCATGCGGATTTCCTCGCGGAAGCGCTCAAGGGTGAGGATGGAGGAGTCCGCCGCCATACCGATGGTGAGAACGATACCGGCAACGCCAGCAAGAGAGAGGCTGAACAGACCGAATGCGGAAAGCGCAGCGAGCAGGCCGAGGTACAGCACCGAGAACACGAGCATAGCACCCGCGACGATCAGGCCGAGGCCCTTGTAGAAGAGCAGCAGGTAGAGCATGACGATGACGAGGCCGATAAGGGCGACGACGACGCCGGACTTAAGAGCGTCCTGGCCGAGCGTGGGGCCGACAACCTGGCTCTGCTCGTAATCGAAGTTGATGGGCAGGCTGCCGCTCTCGAGGATCGTCTGCAGGGCCTGAGCCTCTGCCATGGTGTAGTCACCCGTAATGGAGACCTGGCCGCCGGTGATCGGAACCTGGACGGCAGGAGCGGACTGCACCTCGTTGTCGAGGATGATGACGATCTTGCCGTTGGTGGGAGCAAGGTCGGTAGTTGCCTCGGCAAATGCGGCAGATGCTGCGCTGTTGAGCGTCAGGTTGACGGCGTAATGCGTAGAAGTCTCGGACTCCAGGCCAATCGTCACGTTGATGATCTGGTCACCCGTGATGAGCGGCGTGTAAGTGCCGGGCTCGACGTACAGATTCGTGGTGCCGTCGGAAACAAACGAGTTGCCGAAGTTGTCGGTCACCGTGTTGTTGTAGGCGTACTGACCGTTGTCGATCTGAGTCCTCACCGTCTCATCGGTGAAGGAGTCGAGGCGGGCAAACACGAGCTGACCCGTCTTGCCGATGGTGTCGAGCGCCTCCTGGGTGTCAGACAGACCGGGAATCTGAACGAGAATCTGGTTGTCGCCCTGCAGCTGAACGACCGCCTCAGATGCGCCAAGCGCATTCACGCGGTTCTCGATGATGGCGCGGGACTTCTCCATGTCTTCGGAAGACGGCACTGCGCCATCTTCGGTTTCTGCGGAGAGAACAACCGACAGACCGCCCTGGATGTCGAGACCTTGGTTGATCTTCTCGCTGGGCGGGGTGAACAGAACCACGGAAACAGCCACAAGCAGAGTGGTGAGAACGAGCAGCCACACATTGCGGCGGTTCGAGGTCTGAGTCGTGGGGACGTTCTTTTTCTTAGCGTCTTTTCGTTCCAAGGCCATATGAAATGCTCCTTCGGAATACGTGCGAATAGATAACTTTTCTATTTTGCCACAACATTCCCGAAGAAGCCCCACGTAGGGCATATTCCGAATAAGAGAACGGGCTTTGAAGACCACATTATCGGTCCCCAAAGCCCGTTTTGATTCATATTTGAAGCAGCTAGCGAAGAAGCTTGGCGTGCTTTTGACGAGGCCGCCGGAGCGCCCTGGCGGAACACCCGCCGCGTTGCTCTCGCCTGCCGCGTCGCTCTCGACCGCCGCGTTGCTCTTAGTAGTCCTTTGCGCCCGGACCGTTCATCCACTCCTGATAGAAGGCCTCGTACTCACCGGCAACGACCGCCTCGCGAGCGCGACGCATCAGATCGATGAGGAAGTGGAGGTTATGGATGGACAGCAGAATGCCGCCAAGCATCTCGTCCTGCTTGATGAGATGGCGAATGTAAGAACGCGTGAACTGCTGGCACGTAGGACAGGTGCAGGTCTCGTCAATCGGACCAAAGTCATGCACGTACTTAGCATTACGCATGTTCATACGACCCGTGCTGGAAAACGCCGTGCCCATGCGAGCCGTACGCGTGGGAAGCACGCAGTCAAACATGTCGACGCCTTCGCGAACCGCACGCACAAGCGTGGTGGGGTTGCCAACACCCATGAGGTAACGCGGACGATCCTCCGGGCAGGCTCGGGCAACATCGCCAAGCGTCTCAAACATGGTTTCGTGATCCTCGCCCACGGAATAACCACCAATGCCGAAGCCACCGAAACGCTTGTGGCCAGCTGCAAGGCTTTCCTCTTCGATCTCGCGCAGACGCCTCACGGACTCAAGGCGCAGATCAAGATGCATGCCACCCTGAACGATAGCGAACAGAGTCTGGTCTTCCTTCGTGTGGGCAGCCAGGCAACGCTTTGCCCAAGCGCTCGAAAGATCCACGACACGCTGCACGAATTCACGCGTTGCGGGGTACGGCGGGCACTGATCAAGCTGCATGACAATGTCAGCGCCGATCTTCTGCTGGATGTCCATGTTGTCTTCGGGCGTCCAGCGAATCTTGGCACCATCGTAAATGGAGCGGAAGTTCACGCCGTCGTCGTCGAGCTTCACCGTATCGGCAAGCGAGAAAATCTGGAATCCGCCCGAGTCGGTAAGCATGGGGCCGTCGTAATTCATGAACTTATGAACGCCACCAGCCTCAGCCAGAAGGTCTGCGCCAGGACGCATAGACAGGTGATAGGTATTGGCAAGCACAACCTGAGAATTGAGCTCATGCAGCTGGTTGGGCAGAATGCCCTTCACCGTAGCATGCGTTCCCACCGGCATGAACATGGGCGTCTGGAAGCTGCCATGAGCCGTTTCGTACGTAAGCGCACGAGCATGTCCGCACTGTGCGTCGATATTGCAATCAAAGAGAGCCATTATTCTGCCACCTCTTCCTCTTCGAAAACGGGCATCACAGACGTACCGCCCTTGGCGCGTTCGTACGTAGGATCGTCGACCACGCTAGCTGCCTTGCGCTTCGCCTCGTCGAGATCGAGCTCGCCGATTGCGTTTTCCGCGAGCGCGCGATTCAGCGCGTCAACGTCGATAGGACCAGGCTCAACCCCAACCGCGGGATTCTCGCACACGGGAAGCATCTCCACCCAAGCCGCGAAATCTTCCATAGATCCGTGCTTGATGGTGCTGAAATCGTAGTTGATGGGATCGATGAGATTGTCGGTCACCACATAGCCATCGGCGCCAAGATCAAGGAAAGCAAGATCCTCAACCGTGTTGTTACCCACCATGAGCACCTCGTCACCGCGAACGCCCAGCGCTGCAAGGTTTTCCGCGTAGTACGTAGGACGCGGCTTAACCGAGCGAGAGTTCTCGTACGTAGTGATGCGATCGAAGACCTCAGCATCGATGCCAGCCCAGCGCAGACGCTCGGCCGTGGCAACGGCGGGGAACATCGGCATCGTGGTCAGCGCAAGCGTATAGCCCTTCTCCTTGAGCACGCGAATTGCTCGCGCGGCTGCAGGATTCGGCACTACGCTTCCTCCGACCTGCTTGAAGTCGGTGCCGTAGAATTCCTCGAAAACCTTCGGCCAGTCGTTGGCATCCTTGTCGATGAACTGATAGGCGGTTCCCCAGAAGGCATCAGCGTTGATGAGCTCCTCACCGCTTACGGCCATCGCCTTCGTGCCAGCCTTCAGACCCTTGAGGAAGGTCTCGACCTCAAGGCCCTTCACTGCGGCAAAACGCGCAATCAGCGAGAAATAGCCGTTCATGAAGACGTCGAGATCCATCGGCAGCAGCGTGCCATCAAGATCGAAGCAGATAGCGCGATAGCTCTTCTGAGTGGATTGCATAGTGGTGATCCTTTGCATGGGGAAAGCGTTGTTCACAAATCTGTTAGTATAAAGCACATGAACGACACCTCTCAAAATCCGACTAAAATACTTTTGCACGCATGCTGCGGACCGTGCTCCATGGAGCCTGTCCGTGTGCTGCGCGAAAACGGTACTGAGCCGGTTATTTACTACGCGAACTCGAACATCCATCCCGACGAGGAGTACGCCCGTCGCCTGGAAACGCTTTCGTTCTGGGCAAAGGACGAGTCGCTTGAGGTTATCGAGGGATCTTACGATCCTGCGGCATGGGAGGAAACAGCCGGTCGCATTGGCGAAGCGGCACGCGAGAAATTCGGCGTGATCACGCACGAGGCTAACAACGATCCCCTTCCCGAGGATTCCGAGAATCGCGCTGGTCGCAATGACTGCGATGCTGAAGGCCGCGAAAGCGACGGCCACGATGGGCACGATTCCGAAGGCAGCGACAACGACGGCCATGATGACAGCTCCCTTTCGGCAGCCTCCGAAGCCGAATTGGCACGCCAGGCGCGATGCCGCGCCTGCTACCGCTTGCGCTTCGAAGAAACCGCGCAATACGCCGCCGAGCATGGCATCGAGGCCATCGGCACCACCCTCTCGGTAAGCCCCTATCAGTACACCGCCATCATTCGCGAGGAGCTCCAGCGAGCTGCTATGCGAGCTGGCGTTAAGGCTCACTTCGAGGACTATCGACCCTTCTACGACAACGCCACGCGTCGCAGCCGCGATGCAGGCATGTATCGCCAGAATTACTGTGCATGCCGCTTCTCGGACGAGGAAGCCCAATTCGAACGCGAAGAGCGCAAGAGGGCTCGCAAGGAAGCGAAGGCTGCTGAAGCGGCCGCACGCGCAGAGCAGCAGTCGGCCGAATTGGCGGCAGCCAATGCCAAGCGAGCCGAAAAGGCGGCCTACGCCGACAAGCAAGCACGCAAGCGCGCCTTGCTAAAGCAACTAAGGGAGCAGCAAGGCTCCAACGGTTAGCAACCAGCCCGCTAAACCAGAACCACCACGTACCCAACATGTAACCAACACGCACTCGATCCACAACGAGCACGCCCGAAGGAAGAACACATGAGCACCTATGCCACCGGCATCATGAAGACCGAAGACTTCAACTACAACTTGCCCGAAGAGCTTATTGCCCAAGAGCCCGCTGCTGAGCGCGACGGATGCCGCATGCTCGTCATGGATCGCGAAACGGGCGCACTCGAAGACCGCATCTTCCGTGACATCGAGGAGTACCTGAGACCCGGCGACCTGATCGTCGCCAATGAAACGCGCGTGCTGCCGGCTCGCCTGCTTGGAGCAAAGCGCGGCACTGGCGGC
>JAFYTB010000222.1 GCA_017559045.1 Eggerthellaceae bacterium
CGAAGCGTTACTTTGGCGTATACTGATTCAATTAAGCGAGAGAATGCCCCTTTTGGGTGTGCTTTTGCATGCAGCTCAAACGAGTAGACCTTTACGGATGGGGTCTAAAACGCACTACAAACGGAGCACGACCCCTCCGACGGAGAGCCGGAAGGAGGGCCAAATTGAATACGCTTAGACGCATTGGACAGATTGTATCGACGCTGCTTGTGGCCCTTATGGTCGTGCTCGCCGTTGCGCTTGTGGGCGTGCGTCTCGTCGGCTTTGAGGTATTCGCTGTTCTATCCGGTTCGATGGAGCCCACTTACCATGTGGGAAGCCTTATCTGGGTTGACGAGCGCGAACCTGAAGAAGTTAAGGTCGGCGATCCGATTACGTTCGTCCTCAACGAGGACCTTGACGTTGCTACTCACCGCGTCATCGAAATCGACGCCGAGAACCAGCACTTCTATACGCAGGGCGATGCTAACGACGCCCCTGACGGAAGCCCCGTCCACTTCGAGAACCTCATCGGCGTGCCCGTCTTCACCGTGCCCTATCTTGGCTACCTTGTTTCCTGCATTCAACAGCCGCCTGGGCTCTACATCGCGTTCATCATCGCCGTCGCAGCATTGGTGCTCATGCTCATCTCGGACAAGTTCAAGACTGACCCCGAGGAGGAGTGGAGGCGCACGCAGGAGAGGGCTGCGAAGAATGCCAAGCAGTATCCCTGCTCCCAGCCACCTCGTCACAGTCGTGCTGCCCTCGAGGCGATGGATCCCGCCCAGCGCGCCTACCTCGCGCAGCGCGAGCTCGAAAGAAGACGCGCAGAGCGCGGTCAAATCGACAACCCGAGGTCTCGAGCGCAGACGCGACCCGCGACCTCCGAATTCAGAATCCCGAAAGGTTCGAATAGAGAAGCAGCATCGATGAGAGAGGAGAGGAGGTAAGGGATATGATGAAAGCAAGGAACGCAGCCCTCGGTCTTCTGTGCGCCTTCGTGCTCGTTATCGGGTCCGTCGCTGCCACTGTGGCCTACCTGACATCCGAGGCCTCTGTGACCAACACCTTCACAGTGGGCCAGGTCGGCATTGAGCTCGATGAGCAGAAAGTCGACGAGTATGGCAAGGCTATCGCTGGCGCAAACCGAGTTGAGGCAAACGAATATAAGCTCATTCCTGGTCAGACCTACGTCAAAGATCCGACTGTCCATTTCGCCGCAGGCAGCGAGGCGAGCTGGCTGTTCGTCAAGATTGACAACGGTATCGCTGGCATCGAGGTCGAAGGCGATGACGCCATCGCCGACCAGATCGAGGCTAACGGCTGGGAGCAGCTTGCCGGCGTGCGCGGTTTCTATTGGAAGAGTGTCGACAAACACGACTCTGATGACGCTGAGGACTACCCGATCTTCTCTAAGTTCGCGATCGACGGCAATAAAGCCACGAACGAGGTTTTGAAGGAAAGCTACGCCGGCAAGACCGTTGTGGTCACCGCATATGCCGTGCAGCAGGCGGGCTTTGAGACCGCAGCCGCCGCCTGGAGCGCGACCTTCGGCAAGTAACGGAAATCTTATAGCTTTTTAGGATAG
>JAFYTB010000223.1 GCA_017559045.1 Eggerthellaceae bacterium
AGCATGGCGAAACCGGTCTGACGGCAAGCCATGACGTCAGAGTGGTCGCCGAAGATGTTGAGTGCATGCGTTGCAAGCGTGCGGGCGCTCACGTGGAAGACGCTCGGGAGCTGCTCGGCTGCGATCTTGTACATATTGGGGATCATGAGCAGCAGGCCCTGGCTTGCGGTGTAGGTGGTGGTGAGGGCACCTGCGGTGAGCGAGCCATGAACGGCGCCGGCAGCGCCGCCCTCGGACTGCATTTCGCATACCTTGACGGTGGTGCCGAAGATGTTCTTACGGCCCTGGGCAGACCACTGGTCCACGTAATCAGCCATGGGGCTAGAGGGCGTGATCGGGTAGATGCCGGCAACTTCGGTGAACGCGTAGGAGACGTGAGCCGCCGCGTTGTTGCCGTCCATCGACTTGAGTTTTCTCGTCATGTTCCTCTCCTTTGAGGTCGGCGATGGTTCTTCGATGCTGAAGCCCATCCCGTCCAATCTCTTGGGTATGCCTTAGGACTTCCGTTCTTGTACGGTGATGACGTGGCATGTTCGGTGGATTTCTCAGATCGAAATACTGAGCGGATCATAGCAAGACGGGAGGCACCGATTTTCCTCTAGCCCACTTGTCGGGATTGTCGGAATTGCCCCGTCGGTAAGAGGTGCCGCAAGGAAAAATCCCTCTGAGGTGGACGGTAGGAACTGCGCGGTGAACGGATGCAATGCTGCTGTCTGCCACGGGTAATGCCCCTGATGATAGGCGGATTGCGCTAGGTCTTTTCTTTTCGCTGTTTTTGAAAGATAATTGACTCTATGCGTGTCGTTTCAAGTGTAAATACGCGCGCATCCGCGAGATGAAGGTTCTCGTGGCAACCTACTTGGAGGGAATATATGAAGAAGAACTCTATGACTCGTCGTGGCTTCCTGGCGGGTACTGCAGCCACCGGCGCACTTGCTGCTCTGGCTCTGTCTGGCTGCGGTGGCGGCGAGGACAAGCCGGCTGAGGGCGAGGGTGAGGCTCAGCCCACTCTTCTGAGCGTGGCTCGTGCTTACAGCTCCACCAGCTACAGCCCCATCGACCTGAACGGTGGCTCCGCTCTCATGATGGCTGCTACGTTCCACGTGTTCGACGGCCTCTACAACCTCGACCTCACTGACTACTCGATCTACAACGGTCTCGCAGCTGGCGAGCCCACCAAGATCACCGAGACCCAGTACGAGGTTGCTCTGCGCGAGGGCGCTAAGTTCTCCAATGGCGCTGACGTCACCGTTGACGACGTCATCAACGCCATCAACGTCAACCTTGCTGCCGGCACCTGCGGCCCCTTCCTTTCCTTCATCGACTCCGTCGAGGCTGGCGAGGGCAAGGTTATCATCAACCTGAAGTACCCCTATGAGTCCGGCCTGAAGGGTCGCCTGGCTCTGATCAAGATCTTCCCGGCTGCTGAGGAGGCCAACCTGGCCACCATGCCGATCGGTTCCGGTCCGTGGGCTTACAAGACCATCAACGGCGACGACGGCGGCCTCATCGAGTTCGTTCCGAACGAGTTCTATGCTGGCGAGACCCCGGCTACCGCTGACGCCATGAACTGGCTGCCCATGAAGAGCGACGCTACTGCTCGCGTCACCGCTCTGCAGGAGGGCTCCGTCCAGATCGCTGACGAGATCCCGGCTGCTAACGCTGACCAGCTCATCAACGCTGGCGCTGCAGTCGAGTACGTCCAGGGCTTCAAGCAGCCGTTCTTCATGTTCAACTGCAAGAAGGCTCCGTTCAATGACAAGCGCGTCCGCCAGGCATTCTTCTATGCTATCGACGTCGAGAAGCTCATTGCTAACCAGATGGACGGCAACGCAACCCCGCTGACCAGCTTCCTGTATGAGGGTCATCCGAACTACAACAAGGCTGCTACCGTCTACACCTACGATCCCGAGAAGGCAAAGGCTCTGCTTGCAGAGGCTAACGTTGCTGAGGGCTTCGAGGTTGAGATGTACTGCAACAACAACTGGGTTGCTGACCTCTCCGCTCAGATCAAGAACGACCTCGACGCTATCGGTCTGAACGTGACCATCCGCGAGGAGTCCATCGACTGGGCTTCTCTGGCTGAGAGCGATGCTGAGCTGCCCTACGACTTCATGCTCACCCCTGGTGACCCGGGCTGCTTCGGCAACGATCCCGACCTCTGGATGAGCTGGTGGTACGCAGACAACGTCTGGACCCAGGGCCGTTCTTGCTGGAAGCATGCTGGCGACGGCAAGTGGGAGGAGTTCCAGCAGCTCCTGCAGGCTGCCCGTCAGGCAACCGGCGCTGAGCAGCAGGGCCTCTGGAACCAGTGCTACGACATGCTGGCTGAGGAAGTGCCGCTGTACGCACTCTTCCACTGCATGCAGTCCACTGGCTATCGCCCCGACCTGGTCGAGAACTTCGTGCCGATCGGAACGAACACCACCGTCGTTCTGGGTGCAACCCCCATCGCATAAATTGCGCAGGGCTTAGCCGTAGGTAATGCTCGGCTGACACACCTTTAAACCTTGCAGGGAACCCGTCAAATCTTGGCGGGTTCCCTGTGCGTATGGCGGCAGACGCCAATTGGGCTATCTGTCGCAGAAATACGCGCAATTGCCCATATAATGGGCATGGTTGCGCGCGCTGTGCGGGGGTAGGCATGGCGCGGGACGAACGCAATCTGACATTTCAGGAGGGGTAAAACCCGCAAGTGGAAAGGAGGGCATGGTGAATAACCTTTTGCGATTGATCGGCCGACGTCTCGTGGCGCTGCCTATCATGATCATTGGCGTTACCATTTTGGTATTTTTCCTCATGTCTCTTTCTCCTATCGACCCGGCTTATGCGGTCTTAGGAGAAAACGCAACGGCTGCCCAAGCCGAAGCGTATCGCGAGGAGCACGGATTGAACGATCCCATTTTCGTTCAGTACGGACGCTTCATGGCGGGCTTGCTCCAGGGCGATTTCGGCACTTACGGTGCCGCCAGCGCTTCTGTTGGCGAGCAGATCGCCAAGGCGCTGCCTGTAACCCTGCAGCTCACCTTCATGGGCCTCGTCATTGCAGTGTTTTTCGCAGTTATTCTCGGCGTTATCTCGGCTCTGTATCGCGATAAGTGGCCCGATCAGGTCATCCGCGTTTTCTCTATTGCCTGCATCGCAACGCCGTCCTTCTGGCTTGCAGTTCTGTTCATCCTGCTGTTCTCGTTCACCCTGCAGCTTCTTCCCGCTTCGGGATCGCTTCCGCCGCTCTTCGATGACCCAGTGGGTTGGCTGAGGCGAATGGCGCTACCGGCAACGGCACTGGGCATTCCCGTCATTGGCCAGCTTACGCGTGTTATCCGTACGGCTATGGTTGAGGAATTGGATAAGGACTACGTGCGTACCGCTCGCGGTTTCGGTATTCCTTATGGAACGGTTGTCGCTCGCAACGTGCTTCGTAATGCCCTCATTACCCCCGTTACCGTTCTTGGCCTGCGTATCGGCTACCTCATCGGTGGCGCGGTCGTTATCGAGGTCATCTTCGGTCTGCCGGGCATGGGCATGACCATCATCAATGGCATCCAGAGCAATTACGTCATGCTTGTTCAGGGCGTTGTTCTGGTGGTTGCCATCACATTCATTCTCATCAATATCATCGTGGATATGCTCTATATCCTGATCGATCCGCGAATCAGGACGGTGTAGCGCTATGGCAAAACTTCGTGGCAATCTCACCCAGAAAATGGAAGAAAATGCCGGCAAGGTGCGCTTCCGTCGTTGGAAGGCTATGGGCATTGGCGCCCGTATTGCGCTTATCGTGCTGGTTCTCATTGCGCTGATGGCTGTCTTCGCCAATCAGCTCGCTCCCTATAATCCGCTGGAGATCTTCACGGCGCGTCAGGCTCCGAGCAGCGAGTTCCTGCTTGGTACCGACGACAAGGGCCGCGACATTCTCTCGCGCATCATGTTCGGTGCTCGCTACTCTCTCGTCATCGGCTTGGGCGCTACCGCCTTCGCCCTCGTCTTCGGCTCCATCATTGGCGCTGTGGCAGCGGTGTCGAGCAAGTGGGTTTCCGAAGTCATCATGCGTATCCTGGACATCATCATGTCCTTCCCGGGCATCGCTCTTGCTGCAACTTTCGTCGTTGTGTTCGGCAACACGCTGCCTTCGCTGATCTTCGCTATCGGCTTCCTTTACATTCCGCAGATCGCACGTATCGTCCGTGCGAACGTCATGTCGGAGTATGGACAGGATTACGTTCGTGCCGTCATGGTCTCCGGTGCTCGTGCTCCGTGGATCCTCTGGAAGCACGTTGTCCGCAACTGCATCGCTCCGGTCATGGTCTTCACCATCGTTCTCGTTGCTGATGCAATCGTCTTCGAGGCATCTCTGTCGTTCATCTCTGCCGGTATCCCCGAGCCTACTCCCACGTGGGGCAACATCCTCGCTGACGCCCGTAGCGGCGTTTTGGCTGGCCGTTGGTGGCAGGCGCTGTTCCCGGGTCTTGCCATTATGATCACGGTTCTGTGCCTGAACATCTTCTCCGAGAGCATGACCGACGCTCTTGCTGCTGCTCCGAAGGCCCCCATCGCTGCTGGTGATGACAAGCTGGCTGGCGGCCGCGAGGCTGACCGCATGGTTGCTGATCCGAAGCTGGCTTATGCTGCTCAGGCTGAGATGCTCGAGAAGCGCCTTGCTCGTCTGAAGGAGATGGAGGAGATCCGCACCGATCGTTTCGATGCGCATACTGATGTTCCGCCTATCCTCGAGGTCAAGGACCTCTGCATCAAGTTCCCGCGCCACGGTGACGTCAATGTTGTCGACCATGTCAGCTTTGTCGTTCGTCCGCATCAGACCATGGGCCTGGTCGGCGAGTCTGGCTGCGGCAAGTCCATCACGTCTCTGACCATCATGGGCCTGCTTGATCCGAAGGCTAAGATCTCCGGCGAGATCCTCTACGACGGCAAGAACCTGCTCGATATGGATCAGAAGCAGCTGAACGAGCTGCGCGGTCGTGAGATCGCCATGATCTACCAGGATGCTCTTTCCTCGCTTAACCCGTCGATGCTCATCAAGGCTCAGATGAAGCAGCTGACCGATCGCGGTGGTACGCGTAGCGCCGAGGAGCTGCTCGAGCTCGTAGGCCTCGATCCGGTTCGTACGCTCGACTCTTACCCGCACGAGCTTTCCGGTGGCCAGCGTCAGCGCGTCCTCATTGCAATGGCTCTTACGCGTGACCCGAAGGTCATCATTGCCGACGAGCCGACTACTGCTCTCGACGTGACCGTGCAGAAGCAGGTTATCGACCTGCTCAATAAGCTGCAGGCTGAACTCGGCTTCGCCATGGTGTTCGTCAGCCACGACCTCGCTCTGGTTGCTGAGGTTTCCAACTCCATTACCGTTATGTACGCTGGTCAGGTTGTTGAGCAGGGTCCGGTTAAGGAGATTCTCACCAACCCCATCCACGAGTACACGCGCGGTCTGCTTGGCTCCGTTCTTTCCATCGAGGCAGGCGGCGACCGACTCCATCAGGTGCCGGGTTCCGTTCCGAGCCCGAAGGACTTCCCGGTTGGCGATCGCTTTACCCCGCGTTCCAGCCATCCCGACAAGGTGTCCGACATTCGTCCGATGCTCAAGCGCTACGGCACTACCGATCATTACTATGCCGAGCTGCCTGACAGCGAACTGGCCCGTCTTGGTATTGAGCCCTATGTTCCGGGAGGTCCCCTGCTATGAGTGAGATCGTAACTAACGCAGCGGCCGTTGAGGCCGCCTCCGAGGAGCAGACGCCCATCATCTTCCTCGACGACGTCAAGGTCACCTTCAAGACCCGTACCGGCTCTCTTCTGCACCCCAACAAGGTGCAGGCAGTCCGCGGTCTGACCCTGAAGCTTATGCCGGGTGAGACCATCGGTATCGTCGGCGAGTCTGGCTGCGGCAAGTCCACTACGGCTAATGTCATGTGCGGTCTTCAGAAGCCGACCGAGGGTCGCGTCTTCTTTAAGGGCAAGGATGTCACGAACCGTACTGCGGCTGATCGTCGAACCATTGGTCGCGTTATCTCCGTCGTCTTCCAGGATCCGGCAACTGCACTGAACGCTCGTATGACCGTTCGCGACCAGCTCATGGATCCCATGATCGTGCACAAGGTTGGCGACGAGGCTTATCGTAACCAGCGCGTTCGCGAGCTTATCGACATGGTTGGTCTGCCCGAGTCCGTTCTCGACGCACTGCCCGGTCAGATGTCTGGTGGCCAGCGTCAGCGCGTGGCTATCGCTCGCGCGCTTTCGCTCAAGCCCGACGCCATCATTGCTGACGAGCCCACTTCCGCGCTTGACGTTTCCGTTCGCGCTCAGATCCTTAACCTGCTCATGGATCTGAAGAAGGAGCTCAACCTGGCAATGGTCTTCATCAGCCATGATATCCAGACGGTTCGCTACATCTCCGACCGCATCATCGTTATGAATGGTGGTCTTGCGGTGGAAGAGGGTACGGCTGAGGAGGTCTTCAACAACCCGAAGGACGAGTACACTCGTCTTCTTCTCGGCGCAGCTCCGTCTCTCCTGCATCCCGATCTGGGCAAGTAGAAATCCTTCCTGAATGAAAAAATCGGCTCCTAAGGGAGCCGATTTTTTTGTGCTTGCAGCTTGTTTGTCAGCTGCGTTCAATGCCTGATTGAGGCTTGTAACATCTAGTTTGATGCCAAGCGAAAGGCATAGAGCTTTATGGGTATTTGCTTTACTGCTCAGACAGAAGCTTTTCGACGGTTGCGAGTTTTACGCAACAACAGAAGACATCCATTGCTGTGCTCAGCTCATCAAGCGGCGGCAGGGTGGGGGCGATGCGGATGTTCGAATCATACGGATCTCGGCCGTAGGGCCACGTTGCTCCTGCGCCCGTCATGACAACGCCCGCCTCGCGTGCCAGCGATACGACACGTTTTGCGGTTCCCTTGTATGCATCAAAGGAGACGAAGTAACCGCCGCGCGGGTTGGTCCACTCAGCGATACCCTCTTCTGCGAGATTTGCCTCGAGCTTCTCAAGAACCAACTCGAATTTCGGACGGATGATGGCTGCATGGGCGCTCATGTGCTCGGCGATACCCTCCGCGTCCTTAAGGAAGCGCACGTGTCGAAGCTGATTGAGCTTATCGTATCCGATAGCCTGAGCGCCTATCTGCTTTTTGGTCAGCGCGATGTTGGCCGGGCTTGCAGACATGGCTGCTACGCCGGCACCAGGCAGGGTGATCTTGGAGGTGGAGGCGAACTTGAAGTAGCGGTCGGGGTTGCCCGCTTCGGTGCATGCCTATCCAATATCCAGCAGAGCATCTTGCATGTCGACGTCATCATATAAGTGATGTACGCAATATGCGTTGTCCCAAATGATTCTGAAATCGCTTGCGGCGCACGTCATACTTGCAAGCCTGCGAACGACTTCATCTGAGTAGGTGATACCGCCGGGGTTCGAATACTTGGGTACGCACCAGATGCCCTTGATTTGGTCATCTTTGGCTACGAGTTCTTCGATGAGGTCCATGTCCGGACCGCATTCGTTCATGGGAACGGGGATCATTTCAAAATCGAAGGCTTCGGTGATTGCGAAATGTCGGTCGTATCCCGGGGCAGGGCAGAGCCACTTCACGCGGGTTTCCTTGCACCAGGGCTGACCCTCGGTTGTTCCAAAGTTGAAGCAGCGGGCGACGGTGTCGTACATGGCGGTGAGGCTCGAACTGCCGAATACGATAACGTTCTCCGGCTCATCGTCGAGCATGGATGCCATCAGGCGCTTGGCTTCGGGAATGCCATCAAGCACGCCATAGTTGCGGCAGTCGGTGCCATCTTCACTGCGCCAGCAGCTTTGGGAGTTCAGCGTATCGAGCATGGGCATGCTGAGCTCGAGTTGCTCGTCGGCAGGCTTGCCGCGAGCCATATTGAGGGAGAGCCCTCGTGCTACGAAGGATGCATATTCCTGCTCAAGAGCTTCAAGTTCGGTACGAAGCTGCTCGGCCGACATATCTAGAATTCGGGTCATATTTTTCCTTTCGCCTAAAAACATTTGGGCGATGTCCCATTAGTCCTAGTTGCTTTACTTAGATAAAGTATAATCCGTCCATCTTTAAGTATGGGAAAGGAATGTCCAGCGGCTTGGTTTTCTGAGACGGGGACACCAAAGGGGAAGTGTAGGATTATGGTAGGGAATGATTTCTGGGTAGCGGTGGCGATGCTTCTTTACTTCGTCGTCGTCGTCCTCGTTGGCTTCATTTACACGAAGCGCTCCAATTCTTCGACTGAGGAATACTTCCTCGGTGGACGTAAGCTCGGTCCGTGGCTCACCGCTCTTTCTGCGGAAGCTTCCGACATGTCCGGTTGGCTTCTCATGGGTCTTCCCGGCGTCGCTTACTTCATGGGTGCATCTGATGCGCTGTGGACGGCTATCGGTCTGGCCATCGGTACTTATCTGAACTGGAAGTTCATTGCAGCACGTTTGCGTAAGTACTCCGAGGTTGCTAATAACTCCATTACGCTCCCGGATTACTTCTCCAATCGCTTCCATGACAATAAATCGATCCTCATGACCATCGCGGCTCTGCTCATCCTGGTGTTCTTCAGCATCTATGCGGGCAGCTGCTTCGTTACGTGCGGCAAGCTGTTCTCCACGCTGTTCGGTCTTGATTACGCCACCATGATGATCATTGGCGCCATCATCGTGTTCCTTTACACCTTCGTGGGTGGCTACCTTGCTGTTTGCACCACCGACCTCATCCAGGGTTCGCTCATGTTCGTTGCCCTGGTGACCATCTTCGTCGGTAGCGTCGTCCAGGCTGGCGGTCTTGAGAACACTATCGCTTTCCTTTCTGACATCCCTGGCTTCTTGTCTGCAACCACTATCGCAACGCCGCTCCTTGATGAGTCTGGTAAGCAGATCGTTGAGAACGGTATGCCGCTCTTCGGTGAGGCTAACACCTATGGCGTCATCACCATCGTCTCTGGCCTTGCTTGGGGTCTTGGCTACTTCGGTATGCCGCAGGTCCTCATTCGCTTCATGAGCGTTCGTCATTCCAGCGACATCAAGAAGTCTCGTCTTATCGCTATGATTTGGCTGATCGTCTCCCTTTCCGCTGCTGTCTGCATCGGCCTCATCGGTCGCGCAGCTCTTCCGGTCGAGTTCCTTACTCAGGCTTCGGCAGAGAACGTGTTCATCATTCTCTCTAAGATGATTCTTCCGTCCTTCTTCTGCGGTCTGGTCGTCTCCGGTATCTTCGCTGCTGCAATGAGCTCCTCTTCTTCGTACCTGCTCATGTCCGGCTCCGCTGTGGCTAACAACATCTACAAGGGCCTCTTCAAGCGTAACGCCACCGATGCTCAGGTTATGATCGTTGCTCGCATCACCCTGGTTGCAGTCCTCATCTTCGGTTGCGCCATCTCCCTTGATCAGAACTCCTCGATTTTCAACATCGTGTCTTATGCATGGGCTGGTCTTGGCGCATCCTTCGGCCCCCTGATGATCCTGTCGCTCTACTGGCGTCGCACTACTCTGCAGGGTGCTGCCGCTGGTATGATCACCGGTGGTCTTACGGTTATCCTTTGGGATAAGTCCATCTCTCCGCTGGGTGGATGGTTTGGCGTTTACGAGTTGTTGCCGGGCTTCATTCTGTCCTTCATCGTCATCTTCGTTGTTTCGAAGCTTACCGCCGAGCCTTCTCAGGAGATCTACGACGAGTTCGATCACTACAACGAGGCTGACCTGTAAGAGGTTGACCTGCAAGAGATCTTGATCCGCAAGAGGTTTTGATCCCGTCAAAGCAAAAGGCCCGCTTTC
>JAFYTB010000224.1 GCA_017559045.1 Eggerthellaceae bacterium
GCGGCGGCGCCGGCATCGGCAACACGCGAAAGTGGCGCGCCGACACGCAATGGCTGCGCCAACGGCGGCGCACCGACACACATGGCGGCGCCACCCGCATGGGATGGCGGCTGCCACTTGACGCAGCCACCGGCGACCCGCTTGACGCAGCCGCCGACGACCCGCACCAGACAGCCACCGCCATCCCGTCATTCAAAAACTAGCCCTGTGAGTGGCAGGTAATGCACTCAGCACGAGCGTTATCGAGCTCGTAAGACTCGATCTGGCCACCAGCAAAGTGGTCAGCCGGAAGCGGCTGGGCGGTATCCAGAATCGGATATGCGCTCTCGTTTGCACCGTGGCAGGTGAAGCACATCTCAGCACCCATGGTCTCAAAACGGCCCTCATGATCCTCGGGCATCAGACCGGGCAGACCGTCGGAAACATAGGCACCCTCGTCAACAGCCTCCTCGGAAGCAGCAGGAGCACAACCAACGGCCAGAGCCGCAGAAAGAGCAAGCGCAGCAGTAAATGCGCAGATAGCAGTCTTCTTAACCATTCGTTTTACCCCTAAATCTTCTCGATGGAAACGGTGGTCTTCTTGAAGTCAGGCTCCTTGGACAGCGGGCAATACGTGTCCTGAACAGCCAGATTGACAAGCGTCTCCTCGGCGAAGAACGGAGCGAACACCAGACCCTCGGGCGGCTGGGTACGACCAGCAGTGGAGACCTTGATCTCAACCTCGCCGAAGCGGGACTTCACGCGAACCATGTCGCCATCAACCACGCCAAGCTTCTCGCAGTCGGCCGGGTTCATGTCGAGCAGAGCCTCGGGAAGTGCACGATCAAGCTCAGCAACACGGCGAGTCATGGAGCCGGTGTGCCAATGCTCGAGCAGACGACCCGTGCAGAACCAGAACGGATACTCCTCGCTGGGGGTCTCAGCCGGCGGCTCCCACGGACGGAAGACGACGGAAGGACGCTGGTTAGCAGACTTGTAGAAGCTGATGCCCTTGGCCAAATCCTGAGAACCGTGCGTTGCAACGCCAACCTGATCGAAGCCGTCAGCCTGCTCGCCGTCGCAGAAGCGCCAAGAAGTCTCGAGCCACTCGCCCTCAACCTCGCGCACCGGCCACAGCAGACCGTGCTTCTCGAGGTACACGTCGTACGGAGCCAGCTGCTTAGCATCCATCTTCAGACCAGCGGACTCGTTGATAGCGTTTGCGCGCTCGTTGAGCCACGGGTTGGAGAAGGTGCGGTACTCCTCCCATGCGGTACGGCAGGTCTCGCGCTGGTCGCCCAGGAAGTCGCCAGCCTCCTTGTCGTAAATGAAGCCGAAGAGGTGATCGAATGCGTCAACGCCGTCGATGGTCTCGCCTTCGAGAACGCGCTTAGCGATCTCCATGAGCATCCAGAGATCCCACTTTGCCTCTCCCGGAGGATCGATTGCCTTCTCGAAGATGGCGGTACGGCGCTCGCCGTTGCCGAACGCACCCTCGCGCTCGACCCACATAGCAGCAGGCAGAACGACGTCAGCGTATGCGGTGGACAGCGTCGGGTAAACCTCGCTCACGCAAATGAATGCGTCAAAAATGCCCTGCTTGTCGCCACGACCCAGGAAACGAGTGAGGTTGGGCATGGAAACAGCCCAGTTGTTGTGAGCGGACCACAGGAAGTCGATGTTGCCCTTGGAAAGCTCGCGGAACATCTTGACGGTGTGGAAGCCCGGCTTCTGGATTGCGTCGAGATAGCCCTCGGGAAGATTCCACACAGCCTCGGAGTAACGACGGTGAGCCTCGTTAGCAACCACCAGGTCGGCAGGCAGACGGTGGCAGAAGGTGCCAACCTCGCGAGCGGTGCCGCAAGCGGTGGGCTGACCAGTAAGGGAGAATGCACCGTTACCCGGCATAGCGTACTTGCCCGTGAGCAGGTGGATGTTGTAGATGCAGTGGTTCATCCAGGTGCCACGGTTGTGCTGGTTAACGCCCATGGTCCAGAGGGAGAGAACCTTCTTGTTCGGGTCAGCGAAGACCTTAGCGAGCTCCTCGATATCAGCAGCGGGAACGCCGGAAATCTCAGAAGCGTACTCGAAGGTGTAGGGAGCAAGACGTGCAGCGTACTCCTCGAGCGTGATGGAGGTGGTGGCGTCAACGGTGTTGCCCGGCTCGGTAACATCGTAGTCATCAGCGGTTGCATTGCCGATGTTCTCGGTACCCTGCTTGAACTGCAGGTGATCGTTGACGAAAGCCTCATCGTAGAGCTTGTTCGACACGATGTAGTTAGCGATGGCATTGGCGATAGCCAGGTCAGCGCCCGGGTTGAACCTGAGCACCTTGGTGGCGGTTGCCGACGTACGGGTGACCAGCGTGGTCAGGTCGTAGTGCAGCACATCGGGGTTGTCCAGCTTGCGAGCGGTCAGGCGCGAGTAGAGCATCGGATGAGCCTCGGCCATGTTTGCGCCCCAAGTGACGAAGACGTCGGTCTCGTCAATGTCGGCGTAGCAGCCAGCCGGCTCGTCGGTCTGGAAGACGTTCATGAAGCCCACAACAGCGGAAGCCATGCACAGACGTGCATTCGGGTCGATGTTGTTGGAAAGCAGGCCGGCCTTCCAGAACTTAGCCTGGCAGTAACCCTCAACGATGGGCTGCTGACCGGAGCCCCAGAATGCGAGACGGCTCTTGTCGTTCTTCCAGGTTTCACGCAGCTTGGAAGCGACCAGATCGAGCGCCTCTTCCCATGTTGCCTCACGGAAGCCCTCCATGGTGCCCTTCAGGTTCTTATCCTCGCGGACAAGCGGCTTGGTCAGACGATCCTCGCCAGTGAGCGCGCCCACGAGATAGTAGCCCTTAACGCAGTTCAGACCGCGGTTGGAGCCGTTGTCGGGGTCGCCGGTGACGGAGATCAGCTTACCGTCCTTGGACTCGACGATGACACCGCAGCCGCAGCCGCAGAAGCGGCAGACTGCCAGGGTCTTCGTAGTGGTACCGCCGTCGGCAGGTGCCACTTCACCACTCGAGCAGCCCATCATGGTGGACATCGTGCCCGCAGCGGCAGCGCTCGCCAAAGCCACAGCAGTGGTCTTCACGAACAAACGCCTCGAGATTTCCATTCATTCCCTCCTTGTATCCTTTTCCGCGAGCCCTCTCGGGCCCACGGGGTTTACCTTTGATTGGCTTGCGCCATCGACTGGCTCGCCACCAGTCAGCTCGCGTCACCGACCGGTTCGCGCCACCGACATGCTCGCACCCTACCGATTTGCGCCGCGCTACTCCTCGTTCATCGGCTTAATGCGAATCGCCGGAGCAGGATCGCTGACCACGCAGCGCTCAACGCACAGGCCGCATCCGACGCATCTCTCCTCGTCGATGATGGGTGCGAACAACGCATGCAGCGAATCGCCCTCGCGCTTTCGGTAGTCAATAGTGATGGCCTCGTCGATAAGCGGGCAGACGCGGTAGCAAACCTCGCAACGCATGCCCTGGAACGACAGGCAGGTCTCCTCGTTGATCACGGCGACGCCCATGCGGACATCGGCCTTCGAGGCAACGTCCTCAAGCGCACCCGTCGGGCACGCCTTGATGCAGGGGAAATCGGCACACAGACGGCAGGCCTGCTCGCGCGCATCGATGCAGGGAGCGCCTGCAAATGCGCCAGCTTCAGCACCTGCCGCATGAAGGGCCTGATACGGACATGCCTCAATGCACTTGCCGCACTTCACGCACAGCGAGGCAAAACCGCCGTCGGGCTTAGCGCCAGGCGGAAGAAGCGGCACCACGCTAGGCGTCGCAACATCGTAGACAGCCTTCAAAGCAGCAGCGCCCGCCAAACATGCGGCGATGATGCCCGAAAAGTTCATAGATGACTTCCCTTCTTCCGTGCGCCCTACCAGCTCAGGGCCCAACTTTGACGAGTTTGATTTTTCAACGACGAGAAGAATAAATTTCCGTGTAAATCGCATATAGGGACGCACTGCCCTGAATGAAGGGGGACGGTTTGGTTCAATGGGGACGGTTTGTTCCTATTTTTTGGGTACAGTTTTGCCACTAACAAGCCACCGGAATGAGCGAAGGAGTAGAATGACGGCAGAAATGCGCCGCGAACGCCCACAGCGTGCACCTCGCAGTCGTACGCATACCGCTAGTACACACGTCGCGAATTGCGCACCGCGAACGCACGCATCTCGCAAAGCGTCATAAGCGCACCTCAAGCACCACGGGGAAGGACACCGGCATGCATCTGGATGAAAGCTCGCCGATACCGTATTACCAGCAAATCTACGATCACTTCCATCTCGGAATCGTCGAGGGCAGCTACCCCGCTGGCGGCAAACTCCCTAGCATCCGAGGGCTCGCTGACGAGCTGCGATGCTCGCGCAATACGGTCGAAGCCGCTTATCAAATGCTTGTTCAGGAAGGCTACGTCGCAAGCAAGCCGGGTTCTGGCTACGTAATCCAAAACATCAACCATCTCGACGATCTCGCCTCGA
>JAFYTB010000225.1 GCA_017559045.1 Eggerthellaceae bacterium
TCGAGGAGATGGCCGAGGAGGCCGACCTCGTCGTCTTCGGCGAGGTGCTGGGGTCGTCCGCGCCCTATCCGAGCACCTTTCTGCCCAGCGACGGTCTCGAGTACTCTCGCGACATCTACGTCCGCGGATCGCAGGTGCCGAAGGGGTCCGTTGCCCTTTGCCCGTTCGATCGGGGCCTTGTCGTCGAACGCGCAGACGAGGCGAATCTCCGCTTCGGCAGTTCGGGGGAAGGGGCGGTCGTGGCCGTTCGCGCGAAGGTCGACAGCCATAACGGCGTCGAGGCATCCGATGGTGTGGGCGAGATCGCCGAAGGCGCCGAGGCGCTGCTCTTCCTCGGCAGGGATCTCGGCATCTACCGACTTCAGCGCGGAAATCTTGACATCTACTACCTCGAAGGTGACGGCGTTTACCTCAATGATTACGGAATGCCCGTGTTGACAGGCATGTAGTTTGCCCGTGGATCGGAGCTAGGGGTTTTCGGATGGGAGGCCTATATGGATGCGCTCATGGACATCTGGGTCATGGCAGCTCTCCTGATTTTTCCGGTCTGCATGTTTCGCTAATCATTTGAACTTAATTAAATCTGTAATCTTTTGTCCCCCTTCTTCTGTATTTAATCGCGATTCTATTGGGTAAGGCCCGCTCGGAGGGGTTCCGTCGACATTCCTTCAAGTGATTACCTTCAAGCCCATTTGCTTCGCAGTGGGTTTTCGCTCCCGGTAAATCCTCCGGTATTAAGAAATCTTTGTGATATCATAATGGTATCGCATTTGATTTAGAAGATAGGAGCGATATGGAAGAGAAGATTATCGACGGCAAGCGCCACGGCATGCTCGTCCTCATTCTGGTCATCGCCGGCTACATTGCGGGCATTGCGCTTATCGTGCTTGGAGGCAACATGCTCGATGCCTCAATGGGCATGGGCGGCGTGCTGCTTGCAGTCGGTCTGGCGATGGTCGCGCTGCTTTGGGTGCTCCTGCTCGGCCTGAAGGTGGTCAAGCCCCAGGAAGCGCTTGTGCTCACGCTGTTCGGCAAGTACTACGGATCCATCCGAAGCGAGGGCTTCTACTTCGTCAACCCGTTCTGCGCTGCGGTGAACCCCGCCGCCCGCACGCGTCTCAACCAGAGCAGCGACTCCGAGGGCCCGGCAAAGGGCGACGTCCTGCTCGCGCTCGCAAACGGCAAGCAGGTTGCGCCTGCCGAGAACGGAAAGAGGGTCTCCCTCAAGGTGATGACGCTCAACAACAGCCGCCAGAAGGTCAACGACCTCATGGGCAACCCCATCGAGATCGGCATCGCGGTCACCTGGCGCGTCGTCGACACAGCGAAGGCGGTGTTCGAAGTCGACAACTACAAGGAGTACCTCTCGCTGCAGGCCGACGCCGCCCTGAGGAACATCGTGCGCCTCTACCCCTACGACATGGCGCAGGGCATCGACACGACCGGCGACGGGGTTGCCGACGAGGGGAGCCTCCGCGGCTCGAGCGAGCTCGTGGCCAGGCGCATCCGCGACGAGATCCAGTCCAAGGTAGAGGCGGCGGGCCTCGAGATCA
>JAFYTB010000019.1 GCA_017559045.1 Eggerthellaceae bacterium
ACCCACAGCGTGTTGTCTGGCCACAGAGGCCTGCCTACCGCGAAGCTGTTTACCGATCTCGATAAACTCTCCGAGGGCGACAAGTTCATGCTGCGGGTGCTCGACGAAACGTTGACCTATGAGGTTGATCAAATACGTATCGTGGAGCCCCATGAGGTTCAGGACCTCGAAATTGTAGAAGGTGAAGATTACTGCACACTCGTAACCTGCACGCCGTACGGCATTAATACGCATAGGCTGTTAGTGCGAGGGCATCGCGTTGAGACCGTCGATGACGTTTCGATTCATGTCAATGCCGATGCCTTGCTGGTCGACCCCGACATTGTGTCGGCGTGTATAGCGATTCCGGTGTTGTTGGTGTTGTTTGCAGGTGCGATGGTTTGGCCGCGCAAGAAAGGAGATGGTCAGGATGCGCTCCGCAATTAAAGGAACGCTTGCTGGCGCAAGAAGCCTCTTTGCCAAGATGACATTGCTGTGCGCTGCAATGATCGTCTTGATGGTTCCCTGTAGTGCGCTGGCTTTAAGCGAGGGTGATACAGCGTCGAACGCTCAGCTCACCGTGTACGCCAAGTACGGAGAAGAGCTTGTCCCGAATGTAAACGTCGATATCTACCATGTTGGTGATATCGATGAAAACGGGGCAGTGGTGCCGACTGACGCCTTCGCATCGTATGACGTGTTGTGGGATGTCTCCACTTCTGGTTCTTGCCAGGCGCTCGCTAATGCGCTTGAGGCGTATGTGCTTCGCGACAGCGTTGTGCCGACCTCCTCGGCTGTGACTAACGAGCAGGGCGTTGCGGTGCTTCCCCCCGATGCATCCCAGAGCCTGGCAACTGGCCTGTATCTTGTTGTTGCTCAGCATGTTTCCGATGCTGCTGATGCCTTCGAAATTGCACCTATGCTGCTGATGCTTGGCGTCGAAGAGGGCGGCCAGACGGCCGTGCTTAAGATGTCCAAGCCCCCTGTTGAGGAATTCGTGACCATCGACGTCTTCAAGGTATGGAAGAACGCAGGCCCGAATGACACGACCAAGATTGAGGCTACGCTGCTGCGCGATGGCGAGGTCTATGAAACTGTCGTGCTCAGCAAGGATAATAGCTGGCACTATGCCTGGAAGAACCTGCCTGCCGCCCATGAGTGGGACGTCATCGAGAGGGTTGTCCCTGAAGGATTCAAGGTTTCTATCGTCAAGGATGGAAATAGCTTTACCTTGATCAACACGAAAGAACCCGGCGAGGAAGAGCCTCCGCCTCCTCCGCCGCTGCCCCAGACGGGTGGTATGTGGTGGCCTGTTCTTATCATGCTGGCTGCCGGAGTAGTGTTGTTTGCCTTTGGAGTTGCGCGTCGATCCTGAGGCTAGTGTCGCGAGGCTTTGATGCGTCGAAAGTGGAACATATGGATGACTCTGGGCCTGCTGCTGATTGTGGCGGCCCTTGGTCTTTCTGCCTACAACTTGGTGGATGATCGTAGGGCGGGGGATGTCTCCGCTCAAGTGATCGAGCAGCTTGAGATGTGTGCGGATTCCGGCAAGGCTTCCGGTGGCGTTTCCGAACCTAGTGCGGAAGCGTTGTCTGCACAGGGCATTTCTCCCGAAATCCCTATGCCTACTGAAATGATCGACGGGCATGCGTATATCGGCACGCTTCGCATTCCCTCGCTTGGGCTTGAGCTTCCTGTTATGAGCGATTGGTCTGACGACAAGCTGCGCTTGGCGCCCTGCCGTTATTCGGGTTCGGCATATTCCGATGACATGGTTATCGCGGCGCATAGCTACGCATCCCATTTCGGTAAGCTGAGATCTATCAGCTATGGCGCGGAGGTCAGCTTCACTGATGTGCGCGGCAACGTGTTTGTGTATGAGGTTGCCAGCATCGAGAAGCTTGGACCTAGCGATGTGAATGAGATGACGGAGAGCGCCTGGGATCTCACTCTGTTTACATGCACGTTTGATGGTTCCGCGCGCGTAACGGTGCGCTGTCAAGAGATCGCAACCGGCATTTAGGGCTATACTTTTCGCAATTCGCGAACACGGTTAGAGGAGCATCATTGGCGAAGTCAAGCAAAAACCTCAAGAAGCTAGGTCGCCCGGAACTGCTTGAGTTGATGATCGAGCAGTCTAAGGAAATCGACCGTTTGAGTTTCGAGCTTATCGAGCGCGACAATGCGTATGCGGACTTGGAGAGGGCTTACGATGAGCTCGAGCGGCTGTATGCCGAGCGTGAGGTTGTCAATGAAGAGGCGGTGCGTCTTTTGATGGCCAACGCAAGCTTGGCGGCTGAGGAGATCTCTTTCAAGAGCCAGCAAGAGGCTGACGCCATTATTGCGAGGGCGCATCTTGAAGCTGAGGCTATCATTCGCGAGGCGAACGACGAGGCTGCCGTTATTAGGAAGTATGCCAAGATGTTGCTTGCTGATGCAAAGGGCGAAGCTGGTGAGGTCCAGCGTACGGCAAAGCGCACGAGCGACGAGCTTCTGGCTGAGACTCGCAGGAAGTGCTCCGACCTGTTCAACCAGGCTCAGGCTGATATCGACGCGCT
>JAFYTB010000020.1 GCA_017559045.1 Eggerthellaceae bacterium
CGCGTCAACGCTCTCGGCAACCGCTTCTGCAACGAGGACAACACCTATGACTTCTGCTTCAACCAGGGCGTCGAGCAGCCGGGTCACTTCTGGTGGCAGGTCTTCGACGACAGCAGCTGGGAGGACGTCGTCAGCTTCGACACCACCATCTGCTCTCGCCTCGTAGCTAAGGAGGGCGCTAAGAACTGCCTGCTTCTCGGCCAGTTCTTCCCCTGCCGCAACGACGAAGAGTGGCATGAGGTTTACGTGAACCCGAACGTCGAGAACGGCAACGTCATCAAGTGCGACACCCTCGAGGAGCTCGCTGACGCAATGGGCTTCGACGCTGAGGCTAAGGCTAACTTCCTCGCAACCGTCGAGCGCTACAACGGCATGGCAGCTGCTGGCGAGGACACCGACTTCCACAAGGCACCGTGGCGCCTCACCGCCGTCGATCAGCCGCCGTACTACGCTTCCAAGCTGGCTGGCTGGGCTCTCGCAACCCTTTCCGGCATCCGCGTCAACGACAAGATGCAGGCAATCACCTGCGAGGGTAAGGCTATCGAGGGCCTCTACATGGCAGGTCTCGACGTGGGTGGCTTCTTCAACGGCAACTACCCGCAGCTCTACGGCGGTCTCTGCATGGGCCGTTGCGTAACCCTCGCTTGGCTCGCTGCTGACGCTATGTGCGGCAAGGAGTACGCTGTTCCGGTCAAGAGCGCTGAGCTCGCTTTCTAAAGCAACTCCTTTAGAAATCCCCAAGGCGTAAGCCTTGGATCTCCCTCAGGAGGGCACCACCTAGGTGGTGCCCTCCTTTTTATGTCCTCGGTATCTCATTTGGCTTACAGAACGTAATACTCCCTACAGCCCCTCACTCAGGAAATAAAAAAAGGAGGCCGATTTGAACTGCACCCCGAAACTTGGACTTGAGAATAGAGTTCGAGTTCCGGAGGTGCAGTTTTTTATGGGCAGACACGACATTCAGACGCGCGAGCGGGCCGTGGAGCTGATGGAAAGAGGCTTAGGCGCGATAGCGTTGGCGAGAGAGCTTGCCATCTCCTCGAGTATTACGGAAAAATGGATCCACTCTTACAAGGCCGTAGGCAGGGAGGTCTTCTTGAGCATGGGATCCAAACATATGGCGTACGATTACGAGACAAAGCTCTCGGCGGTTCGCGCTTTCTTGGAAGATGGCCTGACGAGGCAGGAGGTCATGTCCAAGCACGCAATCACAAGCCCAACGTCTTTGGATAGATGGGTTAAAGCCTATCGAGATGGCGGCCCTGAGGCCCTGGAGCCCAAGCCCAAGGGCCGGCCCAGGTCCAAGTGCGCGGATCGACCGGCCATGACTCGCGAGCAGGAGCTCGAAGAGGAGAACCGCAGGCTCAGGGCAGAGGTCGCCTATCTAAAAAAATTGAGGTCCCTGGAGGCGGCAAAGCGGGAACCTGGGAGAAATGCCAGGTGATCAGGGAGCTTTCAGGGAATGGCCACGCGTTGAAGGACCTGTTGGCTGCCTCAGGCATCGCAGCGTCAACCTACCACTACAACAAAGCCAAGCCGCCAAAGGCACCGACCGGGCCCGAGCTTTGGAGGAAGGCTGCCGAGATCTTCTCCAGGACGCCGAACGGCTGCGGCCATCGTCAGATAGCGATGTGCCTGCGGGCCGAGGAGGATGCGGTCATAGCGGACAAGACCGTGCTCAAGATGATGCACGAGATGGGAATAAGGTGCGGCATACGCCGCGAGTCGGACTACCGCCGCTACAACTCGTACAAGGGCGTCGTCGGCAAGACCTTCGAGAACGTGATCGGCCGGGACTTCTCAGCCGACGGACCATGGCAGAAGTTGGGCACAGATGTAACCGAGTTCTCCCAGCCCTGGGGCAAGGCTTACCTCGCGCCAGCATATGACTTCGGAAGCAAGGAGATCGTCGCGTGGTCGATCACCCGCAGCCCGAACATGGCGCAGCAGAAGGAGATGCTCAACATGCTCCTCGAGAAGATGCCCGAGGGCGCGCATCCGATCATGGCGAGCGACATGGGCTGGCAGTACCAGCATAAGAGCTACTGGAAAGCACTCGAGGATGCCGGGATCGTCCAGAGCATGTCCAGAAAGGGCAACTGCATCGACAACGCTGCGACAGAGCAGGTGTTCGGTCATATAAAGGACGAGTTTTTCAGAAACCAGAGTTGGCCCGATTTCGATTCCTTTAAAGCCGCCTTGGAGGACTACATCTTCCACTGGAATACGAAGAGGCGGCAAGTAAAGCTGAAGGGCTTGACCCCTGAGGAATTCAGGAATCAAGCCCTTCAAGGTGCAGCATAGCCGCTACATTACTTACGAGGTCCAAGAATTGGGGTGCAGTTCAATTTCTCGACCTCCCAAAAGCTTGTTTTAAAACGCGCGCTTAGAGCAGCATCTCGCGAGCAGCAGCCAGAGCGTCATCGATACCAGCGGAATCCTTACCGCCAGCCTGAGCCATGGTGGGCTTGCCGCCGCCGCCACCCTTTACGCAGGGAGCGATGGCCTTGATAACAGCACCGGCGTTGAAGCCAGCTGCAACAGCTTCCTCAGTAGCAGCAGCCATGAGGATCGGCTTGCCGTCCTTGTCAGCAGCAACGACCATAGCGCCCGGAGCTGCAAGGCGGGAGCTCACGACATCCCACAGGTTGCGAAGCTCGCCGGCCTCGGTCACATCGGTACGGGAGATGACGACCGGATAGCCGCCCTTTGCGGTAACGACCGTGCTCAGCAGAGCATCAAGACCATCACCAGCAACTGCACCACCCTTCTTAGCGGCCTTCTGAGCCTCCTTGAGGGCCTTGAGGTTGGCAGCAGCGCGATCGGCTACCTCCATGGGCTGAGTGCGCAGCTCAGCGGCAGCACGCTTCAGCTCAGCCTCGAAGCGATTCATGTACTCGAGAGCGCCATAGCTGGTCACAGCCTCAACACGGCGCAGGTTTGCACCGACGGAGGACTCGGAGGTGATCTTCACGAAGCCGATCTCAGCGGTGTTCTTGACGTGGCAGCCGCCGCAAAGCTCCTTGGAGAACTCACCAGCCTCAACAACGCGGACAGCATCGCCGTACTTCTCGCCGAACAGAGCGGTAACGCCAGCAGCGCGAGCCTCATCGAGAGAGGTCTCGTAGATGTTGGTTGCAACCGCCTCCATGATGTACTCATTGGCGATACGCTCAACTTCAGCGATCTGCTCGGGAGTCATAGCCTCGAAGTGGGTGAAGTCGAAGCGCAGACGCTCGGGCTCAACGAGAGAGCCAGCCTGCTTCACGTGCTCACCGAGAACCTCGCGCAGCGTAGCATGCAGAATGTGGGTAGCAGTGTGGTTGCGCTCGATAGCAGCGCGACGCTTTGCGTCAACGCGAGCAACGACAACGTCGCCCACAGCAAGCTCAACGTCACCCTTCACCTGATGGCAGGAAAGGCCCTTCTCGGGAGCCTTGGTGTCGAGAACGGCAGCCTCGCCGTCGCCCTTAACCAGCACGCCGGTATCGCCGACCTCGCCGCCCATCTCAGCATAGAACGGAGTGACGTCGAGGATAACCTCACCAAACTCACCAGCAGGCAGAACGTCGACGCGCTCGCCATCCTTGACGATAGCGACAATGGAAGCCTCAGCCTCAACCTGGTTGTAACCAACAAACTTGGTAGCACCGAGCTCGTTGAGCAGGTCGTTGTGGATACCACCGTAGGTGCTCCATGCAGCAGCTGCATCCTTAGCACCAGCAGCACGAGCGCGCTCACGCTGCTCGGTCATGCAACGCTCGAAAGCCTCACGATCGACAGTAACGCCACGCTCCTCGCAGATCTCGGAGGTGACCTCTACCGGGAAGCCGTAGGTGTCATGCAGGGTGAAGGCCTCTTCGCCAGGAAGAACGGTGCCCTCAAGCTTCTCAAGAGCCTCCTCGAGGAAGCGCTGGCCCTGGCGCAGGGTTGCGCCGAAGCGCTCCTCCTCAGAGAGGATGAGCTTGCGCTCGAGCTCGCGGTTGTCGATAACCTCGGGATACACATGGCCCATAAGGCGAACGATCTCGTCGACATACTCGTTGAGGAACGGACCCTCGATGCCGATGAGGTGAGCCTTCATGATGGCGCGACGGAGCAGGCGACGCAGAACGTAGCCACGACCCTCGTTGGAGGGCAGGATACCGTCAGCGATCATAAAGGTAACGGAACGGCTGTGGTCAGCGATGATGCGCAGAGCAAGGTCGGTAGCCGGGTTCTCACCATAGGTTACGCCAGCGAGACGCTCGCCCACTGCGACGAGGCTGCGCAGAACGTCGGTATCGTAGTTGGACTGAACGCCCTGCATAATGCCAGCGATACGCTCGAGGCCCATGCCGGTGTCGATGTTCTTCTTGGGCAGCGGAACGAGGGAGCCTTCCTCCTGACCGTCATACTGGGTGAACACGCAGTTCCAGTAC
>JAFYTB010000021.1 GCA_017559045.1 Eggerthellaceae bacterium
CGTGCGCTCGGCGATCTCGATTAGACGCTCGCGCTCGGCAAGGATCTCCTCGTCCGTCTTGCCGTTCATCGGCTGGCTGATAAATAGCTTCATTTGGTGTTTCCTAACTCTCGTTGCTACTCGGTTACTCGGTTTCCTCTTCCATTTCCTCTACGGTCTCCGAGTCCTTGCCCTCGCTAGGGCTCTGCGAGGTTCTTAGCGATTTCGGCTATCTCCTTGCGCATTGCGAACACGACCCTCTTCAGGTCGTTCCACTTGGTATCGCCTAAGCCCGTCTTCTTCCATTCGGAGGCTGCTATCTCGCATCGTTCCCGTAGGTCTTCGATGCTGTCAGCCTCCCTGATGAAGCTGACGAAATCGCCGTACGATTCAAACTTCTCGCTCGACCACTTGGCCACATGGCTGCTCGCACCGGACTGGCGGTGCTTGCCGCGCTTTCCGCGCTTGCTGTTCGCCGCATTCTCACGAAGCTTCTGGTAGTCGAGCGTTCCGTCTTTCAGGCTCTCGAGGTAGTCGTCATACAGCTTGTCCATGTCGTAGCCCTCGATGCTGGTGCTGACGCTCATACGGCGGCTCGTGCCGACTTCGATGTGGTCGTAGCCCTGCACGATTCGGCAATCGCAGTTCGGGTGGTAGTGATCGCCCTCGCCAGCCGTCTTGGCGTCGCGGTAGACGAAGCCACGGCTTGCGAGCATGATGCAGAAGGCGCACGTCTCGGATCCGCTCGGGACACGGGCGAACCTTGGTTCCAGCGGGTCGCGCGCGCCGTTTCGGTATATACACTCGCCTGAGGCGCGCTTGACCTCGTAGTCCACTCTGGCTGTCAGAAAACGTCCGAATTGCTCGGTTGCGCCTGTTTCTACCACCGATTGAATACCTGCCCTAACGGAGCCCCTCGTGGCTTCTGGCTTACGTCCCGACAGCGGTTCCGCACCTAAGGCTTTGCCTACCGAAGCGGTTCTCGCCTCATCGTAGAAACTGGCGGTACGCGAAGCCGCCATATCGGTGATGGTTCCGCATATCTGCTCCATCGCCTCGGCAACTATCTCACGCAGTTCTTCGATGGTGTTCCACTCGGCGTTCTCGAGGACGTTGAGAATCATGCGCTGACCCTCTTCGGATAGCGCGTTCAGCTCGTCCGTCAGGTTATCCAGCTGCTTGCGTTGAATCGTCGCCATTAGCGTTCACCTTCTTGGATGCCATGAGGGCGGTCACTGCCTGTTTTGCCCTTTGCTCCTGCTTGTCAGTCATGATTCTGCGTCGCGTCGGCTCATCGAATCCCATCTGCTCGTAGAACACGCTCGTTCCTGCAAACTCCTGATCTGCCGCGGCGATCTTCACCATTGCGTCAGCCTGGGAAACGATGCTCGGCATGCTCGGGTCCTTGAAGTGAGCCATAACCGTCTTCTGATGGTCGCTCAGCTCCTCGATGGTCTTGTCCTCGGCAACTGCCATAGCCATCAATGCGACATTGCGCAAACTTACGGAATTAGATTCGATGAGATCCTGTGCCGCGATGCAGATATCCTCGCGTGCAGCCGCGATAGCCTCGGCACTCGACGGGTTGTCCTGTACGATGCCGAGCGAGTTGAGCGGTACGCCAGTGGATCCGCTGAAAAGAGCCGCATACGAGCGGATGATCTCGATGTAGGGCTGAGGCGAGACGGCTGGCAGCTGTCCGAACACGGGGAGGTTTCCGTCCTCGTCCCTAGTGCCGAGCAGCATGGCGTCGATGGTCAGCTTCCACTTGCTCTCAACCATGTTGTCGTACTGCTCTTCGGTGAGACCCATGAGGTATTTCTGAGGGTGCGCGTAGAACGCAGAGCTGATAGCCATGTTCTGAAGCGTTCGCACGACCTCGTCGGAGATGTTGCGCACCGTCTTGGTGATGCGCGTCTGACCGAACGGCTTGATTCCAGTAGGACGGAACGCGAACAACTCCATCAAAGGTCGGTCAAGCGGATGCTCCTCGCGTTTCGCCACCCACTGCCCGTATTCGGTTTGGGTGAGGACGATGACGGCTTTCGGGACGTGCATGTTCAGCTGCACCGGTACTGGCTTGGTTTCAGACCACGTTGTTCGCTTCATGTCGGCGATGACGAGACCGCTCCCGAGCCTGTTGTTCGCCACGTCGAAGATGC
>JAFYTB010000226.1 GCA_017559045.1 Eggerthellaceae bacterium
AGACCCTTTCGGGTTACGTGGGCGGAAGGTGCAGGAAGAAACGAAAACGCGGGCACCTGTTGCCAAGTGCCCGCGCCTTACATGCGCGAAAAAGCTTTATGCCTCTTCGAACTCCTCGATGTCTTCGAAACCGTACTCAATAAGGTCGGCGTGACCAGCAAGCCACTCGAGAGCATCTTCAATGACGGCATCCTTGTCGTACTCGTTGAAGATCTCATGCAGGAGGCCGGCGTATACGCGCAGGCTCTTGTCGGTCGAACCGATCTCCTGGAAGAACTCGAGGCTGTCGGAGACATCCACGAGACCGTCGTCAGCGCCATGGAGAATGAGGACGGGCTCGACGAACTGATCTGCGTTCTCCTTCATCCACTTCTGGCCAGCATTGACGGCGCGGAAGAGGCCCAGAGACATCTGCTTCTCAACATACGGATCGGCCAGATAAGCGCGGCCAACTGCGGGGTCGGAGCACACGCCACCGCCCAGCTCGTTGGGGATGTAGACGAGATCGTCGGCGTCAGCCTCGACGGCTGCCTTGGTCAGGCCTTTGTTATCGCGCGTCCATGCGCCAGAGAGCACATAGCCGTCGACGGTGCCGGGGAACATGGTTCCGTGCAGGCCAGCTGCGAAGCCGCCCATGCTGTGGCCGATGATATAGATGGGGCTCATGGGGTTCTCGACCAGTGCGCGCTCGACAACAGTATCGACGTCCTTGGCGATGACCTCAAAGTCAGAGTAGTAGATCTTCTGGCCCTGGCTGCGACCGTGGCCACGATGATCGAAGCGGTAGACGGAATAGCCCTGCGCATTGAGGCGCATGGTGAGGTAGTCATAGCGACCCTGATGCTCGCACAGACCATGGACGATGACGATAACCGCACGGGGGTCATCGACGGCGTCGGTCTTGCCGTACAGTTCGATGCCATCAAACGTAGTGAAGGTGTACTCGACGGACATGGGCTTCCTTTCCCTTGGCGCGCGTTTTGCTCGCGAACGATCCGTTTCGGCTGCGCGTTCGCGCAAGTCGAACTCTTGTAGTTGCAGTATAGCAAGCCAAGGGGCATACGGGGTCTTTCCGTTGCTCGCCTGGGGTCGAGCAAGTCGGCTTTGACGTTGGTCGCCGTGTTAAGATGGTACTTCGCATGGTGGCTGACTGGGAGGTTCTATGTACGGCCTGAAAACTGAAGCAGCATTCGATTCGGCTCATTTTCTCGCTGACTATTACGGTAAGTGCGAGAACTTGCACGGGCATCGCTGGCGCGTGGTTGTCTATCTGCAGCAGGAAGAGTTGCAGAAGGAAAGCACTATGCGCGACATGGTGCTCGACTTCGGTGTATTTAAGAAGGCTGTGCGCGATCTGGCCGAAGAGCTCGATCACACCTTCTTGGTTGAGGATGGCACGCTTCAGCAGGCGACGATCGTTGCGCTCGAGTCCGAGGGCTTTTCGCTTACGGTGCTTCCGTTCCGCACGACGGCCGAGAACCTCGCCCGCTATTTTGGCGAGCGCCTGATCGAGCAGGGCTTGCCGGTTTCTCAGGTAGATATGTACGAGACGCCTAACAACTGCGCAATTTGGATGCGTGGCTAACGTAGACGCTAGTGGAGGATCTTATGGGTTCTGAATTCGATATGTGGGAGACGCCTTCTGGCGTGTGCTGCAAGGACGGCGTGTGCATGATGGTCGGTGATAATTTCGGCGATCAGCTGCGTTTCTATGTAGGCGATGCCTGTGTGCTTGAAGAGGAGCCGCTGGCTGCGCATACCACGTTCAAGATTGGCGGTCCCGCTCAGTGGCTCGTTGCTCCTGAGAAAATCTCCGATGTACGCTATGTGATTGAGTGCTGCCGCGATCATGAGGTTCCTCTGCGTGTGATCGGTTTGGGCAGTGATCTCCTTGTAGCCGATGAAG
>JAFYTB010000227.1 GCA_017559045.1 Eggerthellaceae bacterium
CAAAGTATCAGCCGAAATATTCGCTGAAGCCCTTTGGCCAACACGGTGCGCCTCCTGCGACAGGCCAGGCGCAACGCTATGCGAAGCATGCGAACAGCAATTACCTTACATCGATTGGAACCAAGCGTGCCCTCATTGCGGAGCCCCCTTCGGCGTGCAGCAATGCTGCGAATGCAATACGACCATGCTGAATGCAGCTTCTCGCGAAAAGCTGCCTTACGCACGCGCAGTCAGTGCAGTTTCGTACGACGAAGAGGCAAAACGAATCGTATCGGCCTTCAAGGACAAAGGCGAGCGGCGGCTTGCATACGACATGGCGCGAATCATGACGCGATACATTCCTCCCGAATGGCTCGATGAAAGCCCTCTCGTTACCTTCGTGCCAGCAAGCACCGCGGCGTTTCGAAAGCGCGGATACGATCACGCCCAACTTCTCTCAAAGGAAGTCGCAAACATGGCAGCACTGGATCACGCAAGCCTCTATGCACGACCCCGAAGCTTCGACCAGCGTCAGCTTGGTCGCACCAAGCGCCTTGCCAATATGCAGAAACGAATCCAGCTGCTTCCCGCTGCCAGCACTCCCCCTTCGATCATCATCGTCGACGACGTCTGCACCACTGGCGCCACCCTTTTCGCAGCATGCGACGCTCTTGAGAACACGGGAGTCAAGCACATATACTGCCTAACCTTTGCACGGGTCTGATTCATGATCAGAGAGGCCCATCCTCTCATCGCACGAATCCAATTCACAACGTGAGCGAACCTTTCGCTCATCGCACAGCTTGGCGCAACGCATTACGCGGCACGCACGGAAGAAAAGAAAAAGCTCCCGACACGCGAATCGATGACCATTTTCCGACCAAGCACTAATAAGCAAGACGGAAGGGCAACGAATCGCGTATCGGGAGCCTCAATCAATCAGAAGAAACCCGGAAGCAGGAAGCTATTAGAAGTTCCAGGAGTTCATGTAAGCGATCTGATCCTCAGTGAGAACGTCGATCTCGACGCCAAGAGTCTCAAGCTTAACGCGAGCAACGCCATCGTCGATCTCTGCGGGAACGTCGTAGACCTTGTTCTCGAGCTCACCGGCATGGAGATAGAGGTACTCAGCAGCGAGTGCCTGGTTAGCGAAGCTCATGTCCATAACGGAAGCGGGATGACCCTCAGCGCAAGCCAGGTTCACGAGACGACCCTGAGCAAGAACGATGATGGTGCGACCATCAGCAAGCGTGTACTCGTCAACGAGGGGCTTGATCTCTTCCCTCTTGACGCAGTTCTCCTCAAGCCACACGAGATTGATCTCGGAGTCAAAGTGGCCGGAGTTTGCCAGGATAGCGCCGTCCTTCATGTTCTCGAATGCAGGAGCGTCAACAACCTTGCAGTTGCCCGTAACGGTCACCCAAACGTCGGCGTACTTAGCAGCCTCCTCGGCCTTCATGACCTGGTAGCCCTCCATGTGAGCCTCGAGAGCCTTGAGTGGATCAACCTCGCAAACGATGACGTTCATGCCCATGCCCTTAGCACGGAGAGCAAGGCCACTGCCGCAATAGCCGTAGCCGGAGATGACGATGGTGCGGCCGCACATAAGGCGGTTGGTTGCACGAACGATACCGTCAAGCGTGCTCTGGCCGGTGCCATAGTGGTTGTCGAAGCAGTGCTTCGTGTTAGCGTCATTGATGTTGAAGACGGGGTACTTCAGCGCGCCCTCAGCAGCCATGGCCATGAGGCGGACAACACCGGTGGTGGTCTCCTCGGTACCGCCAACAACGCCAGCCAGCTTCTCGGGGAACTTGGTGTGAAGGGCGGTGTCCAGGTCGGCACCGTCGTCCATCACGATCTGGGGATCGGTGGCAAGCACGGCCTCGATGTGACGATTGTAGGTCTCGCCGTCCTCGCCCGTGATAGCAAACACCTTAACGCCGAAGTCACGTACGAGAGAAGCTGCGGTGTCGTCCTGCGTGGAAAGAGGATTCGATGCGCACAGCGCAACCTCAGCGCCGCTGGCAACGAGAGCGCGCATAAGGTTAGCGGTCTCGGTGGTCACGTGCATGCATGCACCGATGCGCACGCCCTCGAGCGGCTTCTCGCGCTCAAAGCGCTCGCGAATGCTTGCGAGCACCGGCATGTCGCGGTCGGCCCACATAATGCGAGCATAACCAGCATCGGCAAGGTTGATATCTCTGATATCGCAGGTCTGGGTCACGATAGGTCTCCTCCGTGCGTTGATTAATGATTAACCGCATTAGGTTACCACATGCCTACGCCCGTGGTTCGCACCCGAAGGACATATACACCGTTATCCCACATCAAAACGCCCTTCAATCCAGAGAAGCATCACGCGATCCGAAATCCCTTTCGCAATCCAGGAAAGCAAGACCCCTCGAGCAAAACAAGCCCCACCCCGACGTGCTACTATAAGTTGTTCGCCATTTTCGCAAGCCTCTAGCGGAAGGAGAGACGCAGCCATGTTCGATCAGGCCGAAGTTGCCCGACACTGCCCGCCGCGCACCTTCCAGAGAGGTGCGGCCATCGCCGCTAATAGCAAGAACATCCTCACCAAGCAATGCCGCTATGGTGAATACGAAACGAAGCTGACCGCATACGTCGCATCAAGCAACGGTTGGCAGGATCGCTACGAGACGGCCCTCATCCTCGACGAAGATCACGAGATCATCGAGGATTACTCCTGCACCTGCCCCGCCTCGTACAAATACGACGGCATGTGCAAGCACGCCGTCGCCCTTGCTATCACCTTCGCGCAAGCCCCTCACTCATTCGACGGATACCGAGACCAGCGCACTCCGGAAACATCGGCCAGCATCAAAGACTTCATGCAGCGCATAGAGCGCAACTCCAGCACGGAATGCCGCGGCGCCATCCGCATTGAGCCCACCGTATGCTATGGCTTCGAAATCTGGTCTGCCCACTTCAAGATCGTCGGCCCAAAGGGATCGTACGTCATGAAGAACATCGGGGAGTTCATAGAGCACACCCGAGCAGGCGATCACGTCGCCTACGGAAAAAAACTCGCTTTCAATCACTCGCTGGACGCCTTCGACGATGCTTCGAAAAAGATCGTCCAATTTCTTGAGAAATGCATTGCAAGCCGCGAACAGCGCAGCGAACTGGCTTATTACCGAAGCTCGGACCACTATTCATATCCCCACACCGCAGGGCGCGCTGACATTACGCGAATAGCAGGTCGTAGCATTCACCTTGCCGAACCGGAAGCGGTCGAGCTTCTCGATCTCATCGCTGACAGCACTGGTGTCGTCTCTTTTGAGGGAGGCGACTCAAGCGTACCAACCCGTAGCTTCATGACCATCGAAGCAAGCGACCCCCCGATCGCGCTATCGATAGTCGAAAGCGATAAGGGAGGTTACATCCTCCTCAGAGACCAAGACATCGCATTTGCGGCTGACGGTACGCGCATGTACGTCATTCACGACGGTCGAATCTTCCGATGCACAAGCGCGTTTGCGCAAAGCGCCGATTTCCTTCGCAGCGTATATCGCTCCAACGACGAGCGTCTCTTCGTTGCCGCCGAGGACATGCCGAGATTCTGCTCGACAATGCTGCCCGAGCTTGAATCTCAAATGAGCGTAATCATTCCGGAAAGCGCAGAGCGATTCCGCCCCGTGGAATGCAAGCTCTCTTTCTACTTCGATCGAAATGACCAGGTTGTCGAACTTCTCGCCAAGGCTTGCTACGGAAGCGCTGAAGTCATTCTCAGCATGCCTCCCAGCTATGTTCCCGCCCCGCACGAAGGCAACCATCCTTCGGGCCTCCGCGACGAGCGATCCGAGGAAAGAGCTCGCAAGCTGATCCGAGAGTTCTTCTACCCCGTTTCAACCATCACCCTCGGTGACGACGAGGCGATCGCCCGTCTTCTCTTTGGTGGCCTCGCCACGTTCCAGCAGCTCGGAGAGGTGCTCACCACACCGGCATTCGACAGGCTGATCGGCACGGCAAAACCGCGCACCAGCATCGGTTTGTCCATTGTCGGCAACCTCATCAACCTCGA
>JAFYTB010000228.1 GCA_017559045.1 Eggerthellaceae bacterium
ACTGCGCCTGCGTGGCAACGAGCACCGAACTACGATCGGCGAGGCCGCCGAAAGCCCTTACTCCTATTTCGGTCGTATCAGTGAGAAGGATCACTGATACGAGAGACGGACAATTCTGAAACGCACTACTCCCAATAGAGGCAACCGAACTCGGAATCAGCACGCTCTCGAGAGAAGTGCAGACGGCAAAGGTCGCATCGCTAATAGCCGCCAATGAGGAAGGCAACACCACGTTCTTAAGAGCATCGCAGTCTAAAAAGACGCCATTTCCCATCGTTGTAAGCGTCTGCGGCAGCACCACGCTCTCAAGAGCATCGCAGTTGAAGAAGACGCGATCAGACATGGCTGTCACGCCCTCGGAGATCACTATCTCGGCGAGCGACGTGCACGAAGCAAATGCCTCTGTTCCGATAGAGGCTAGATTCGAGGGAAGAACCATGCGCGTCAGCGATTCACACCCACTGAAAGCGCTAGCGCCAATAGAGGTTAAACTCGAAGAGATTTCTACCTCAGTAAGACCAGCGCAGGCGTAGAAGGCACAATCCGCAATAACGAGGCACCCCTCCGGAATGGAGAAGGACCCCGTTTTTCCGCTGGGGCAGCATAGGAGAGTTTCCTTGGATGCATCGAACAACACGCCGTCTACGGAGGAATAGTATTCGTTCCCCTCAGCAACCTCGATGGATTCCAGCGACTCGCAGTAATAGAAAGCCTGAGCGCCAATGGACTGAACGCTCTTCGGAATAACCACGCTCTCGAGGGAGCTGCAGGCCGCAAAGGCTGATCCGCCAATGGAGAGGCATCCCTCCGGGATATTCACGCTCTTAAGGGAAGAGCAACCATTGAAGGCATACGGGCCGATAGAGAGGCAACCCTCCGGGATGGCCGCACCCTCAAGGGACGTGCAGCCAGAGAAGGCGTGCTCCCCGATAGATTCGATGGTATCAGCAAACGAGACGCTTTCGAGGCAATCGTGGCCATAGAAGGAATAAGCCCCTACATGGGTCACGCCCTCCTCGAACACAACAGATGTAACTTCGCCAATATAAGACTTCCACGGCATGCTGTAGCTCGCGCGATAGTCAGCCATCGCACCGCCACGCACTCCAGGCGAAATGGTAAGCACTCCATTGGAGTCAAGCTTCCAGACACACTGGCCGACTTCTCCCTGAGCGATGATCGCATGAACGATATTAAACGTCATGGACATCTCGCCAGTGAAGTTGCCCATACCTTCGACTAGCACATTTGCCGTTCCAAGCTCTACATTGTTGGAGTAGGTCAGCGAGAAGTCCACACCCGGAACAAGCTCAACGCCATTGAACGTTGCCGAAATCGCAGGAACCACAGAGCTTCCCGTGTATCCCTGATCGGGAATCGGAGCAAAAGTCACAGCAGAGAGATTCGCCCTCGAAATGGCCCAATTCAGGGTTACATCATCCGTCGTGCCATCCGACCAGACGTAACCCTCAAGAAGGGTCGCCGTCGCGGTGTAGGAGCCAGCGTTCGTGGCAACATGACCAGAAAGCGAATAGCCGCTTCCCGCCGTCATGGCAGTCTTGGATGTTCCATCGTAAACGAACTGCGTAGTCGCAGCAGGCTTCTCCACGACAATGCTCTGGACGGTAAGCGTTCCCGAAACGTATTTGAACGAATAGTTGTCAGCAGCACCACCGGAGGGGGTAAGTACATGCGGCGTATTGAAGCCCAGGGGATTCGGCGCGGAAACCTTGGGGGCAACGTAGCCCGCAGCGGTAGCGGCGCTCTCCCCTCCGACAAAGCCGGTCACGCTCACCTTGAGAACCGGAGTGGCGCCGGCAGAGATGGTCTCACCAGCATACGTCGCAGTGAGAACCGCCTTTTCGATCTTGAAAGATCTAGGGCCAATCGTACCCGGGTAACCCAAAGAACTGTTTCCCGTAATAGTCAGGTAATACGTACCCGCATTGACTACCTCATTAGCGGAAAGCTGATTCGTACATGCAGAATCCGAGTAGTACGACACCGTGTACGCAGAAGGGCTGAGGACATCCCCCGTATGAGAAGCAACGGTCACAGTGGGAGCGTTCGCCTTGCCGGTATAGACGGCATTCTCGATTGTCGCAGAATAGTCGCCCATGCCACCACTGGGATTCCATGTCAGCGACCCACCGTAATCAAGGAAATAGGAGTCATCCCACTCCTCGTTATCATAGGGGTAGAAGCACGACGCAGTAGTGCCCGCAAAGGCGGTCGTTAAAATGTTCGGCGGATCACCTTCGAACCTGACGGAATCAAGCGAAGCGCAGCTTCCGAAGGCCTTATTTGCAATGCTGGTAACCGACTCGGGGAGGGTCACCGTAGTCAACCCGGACCCTTCGAAGCACGAAGAAGACAGAACCATGACCGAGGAAGGAAGAGACACCTCGGCCAAGCTCGTGCAACCCTTGAAGAGAGAGCTGGGAATCGTTTCGAGAGCATCCGGAAGAGAGACGTCTGCCAAGTTCGCGCATCCCGCAAACGCAGAAAGCCCGATCGTCAGAGCCCCGGAGGGGACATCGACGCTTTCCAGGCCGCTACCTGAGAAGGCTTCCGAGCCGATGCTCGTCAGTCCAGTAGGAAGACTGATGGAAGCAAGCTTCGAGCAGCCGGCAAAAGCCCTGTCTCCGATGGTCTTCACCGTGCTGGGAAGCGACACATTGGCAAGCGCCGTACAACCCTCGAAAGTGGAGGAAGAGACCGATGCCAAACCCGAAGGCAACGAGACAGAGGCAAGCTTTGTGCATCCCTTGAACGCAGAAGAGCCAATCGTCGCACCCGACATGCTTGAGGCCATGGTCACATTGCTCAAGCGCGTGCATCCCTCGAACGCAGATGCGCCAATAGTCTTGACAAGGGAGAGATCGATCTTCGATAGAGCGGTACACCCCTTGAAGGCGGCTGAAGAAACGCTTGTGACCTTCGGTATATTCACCGTCGCAAGACTAGTGCAACCCTCAAAGGCGGAGACCCCAATCCCAGTAGCGTTCGGAAAGTCTACCGAAATCAAGCCTTCGCGACCCTGAAGAAGACCATCGGAAATGTAAGTCGATTTCGGCGACGAAACCGTCTCCAAGCTATCGCAACCCATAATCTGGCTAGGCTGAAGACTGCTATAGGTGCTGTAATAATACGACATGGTATCGAAGCGTGAAGCGAGCGGCAAGCTCAAATCTTTCAAAAGAGCGCATCCCGAAAAAACAGCCCCTGCAATAAACGTCACCTTAGGAAGAATCAGAGATTCAAGCGAGGAGCAGTTTGCAAAAACTTGCCCCATGATATGCGTTGCAACCGGGAGGTCCACAGAAACGAGGCTTGTGCAGCCCTTGAACGTTCGGTATCCCAAAACCGTCACCTTCGGAAAGCTGACCGAACTAAGACTCGTGCAACCCTCGAAGGAACTCGAATAATCGGCACTCGTTCTATCGGATCTGTCATAAGAGGCAGTCCCTGCGTATTCGAGCAGAGGAAGGCTCAAGCTCTGAAGAGCAGTGCATCCAGAAAAAGAGTGCCCAGCCACGGATTCAACCAGCGGCAGCGACACTGACTTCAGACTTGTACAACCTTGAAAGGCATAGCGATAAACGTCCCTAACATATGGTGCAGAAATGCTCTCAAGCTTTGCACAATCCTTGAACATGCTCGCAGGAACGATAGTGGCGTTTTTCATCTCAACGCTCGTGATTACATCACGATATTCCGAAGTAGCGAATTCGGTGCTTGAGGAGGCACCGTCCTGGACAAGTCGACCCGAAGAGTAAAGGGTCCACGCCAAACCGCCATAGCCGCCAGTCGCAACGACCGTCTCAGCGTCGGCGTTCACAAAGCTCACATCGGAATCCGCAGATTCATCAGCAGCTGCGGCCCCACTGCCTTCGACAGCATATTTCGAATCAGAAATAGCAGTTGCCTGCAAGGCATCATCAGCCGAGCTGGCAAACGCAACAGCCGGCACGAGCCCGGTGACAAGAACCACCGAGAGCATGAACCTCAAGGCGACATTCAGAACACCGACCACAGCAATCTCCTCACCACTAAAGCACCAAGATGGATCGGCCCAATCGGCCCTCTCTTACATAAAGCAGATGCCGACAGACCTTTCCTAATAATACCCCCTTTCAGAGAATGCAGGCGACAGCGGCGAGTCTGGAAAGGCAATGGGGTCGAAAAACACTCATTTGATGAACCCATCTCTTCGCCTCGCGCAAGGTGGCCCCAAAAGCACGCCTCAGCCAACCAACCTTCACCATCGCGCAATCCCCCAGCAAAGCAAAAAGCCCGGCCCCTTGCGGAGCCGGGCTTCGAAGAGCTATCGCTCTACCCTAGCGGGCGATCGTCCTTAGAGGATGTCGTGACCAACGACGGAGAACATCTTTGCAGCCTCAGCGCGGTTAGCCTTGCCAACCGGGTTGAGCTGGTTCGTGCCATAGATACCGGTCATGATGCCGTAGGCCTTGCAGAACTCAAGACCGGGCAGAGCCCAAGTGGTATCGATGAGGCCAGAGTCCTCATAGCCCATGACGTCAGCGGAACGCATCTCAACGTCGCAGACGTTGACGCAGTAACGCTGGATCATAGCGGCGAGCTCGGAACGGGTCACCTTGTTGTAGGGCATGAACTTGCCCTTGTTCGGGCCAGCCAGGTAGCCGGTGATGATGCCGTTCTCGACGCACCAGTTGACGGCGGCGGTGTAGTACTCGCCGTCCTCAACGTCAGCCATAGCGGTTGCGTTGTCAGCGTACTTGGCCGGGTCGAGGGTTGCAGAAGCATCCTCGTTGGCCATACGGTAGATCACGGTAGCGGCCTGGGCGCGGTCAAGGCTATCCCACGGACCGAAGTGAGTGATGGTACCGCTGTCGCGGTTGACGTAGCCGCTCATGAGGCCAGAAGCCAGAGCGTAGTCCATGTAGAGGGTGCGCAGGTTCGCGAAGGAGCCCTGACCCTCCTCGAGGTACCAGTGGCCATCAGCGGGCTCACCGAAGTCCTCGAAGGAATCGACGGTAGCGAAGTGCTCGATAGCAAAGGTTGCCTCAACGGTCCAGCCGTCCTCGAAGGTGACGACAGCGACAGCCTCGTCGGTAACCTCAACAGCCTCGGAAGCAGCGATGGTCTCGGTCACGACGCCGTCGACAGCCACAACAGCTGCCGGCTGAGCGGGCTCAGCGGTGTAGACAGCGTCAGCTACAGCAGCGAAGTCAACGGAGCCGAGAATCTGCTCGGCGATGTATGCCTGGCCAGCCTCGTTGGGCATCCAAGTTGCGGAGTCAACGATCTCTGCAATAAGGGGCAGAAGCTCGAGAACAGCAGCGGGGTCGTTCTCGAAGTCGATGGTCATGGCAACCTCGACAACCTCAGCGATCACGGCAGCGGCGTCGCATGCAGCGTTCGGAGCGGAAACGAAGGTCACGTTGCCACCCTCGTCGAGAGCAGCGTAAGCCAGCATCTCAAGGTCAGCAGCCTTAACAACCCAGCCAGCGTACTCACCAATAGCAAGCTCGAAGCCGTCGACGTCGATGGTCAAACCCTCGAGGGCGTTGGCAAGACCAACAGCCACAATATGAGCCTCAGGTGCAGCAGCCTGAACTGCATCGATGAGCTTCACGTAGTTAACGGAGAAGTTTGCGTATGCGAAGGCAATGGCCTCGATAGCCTCGACGGCCAGGGAGGCGGTAGCCTCATCACCAAGCTGCTTAACAAGCTCGGCCTCGAGAACAGCAAGAGCCTGCTCGACAGCTGCAGCGCCTTCGGCACCAACGAGGGAAGCCCAATCGCAGGACTCAGCCTCATTGAGGGAAGACAGAGCATAAGCGGTAAGAACGTCAACCAGCTGATAGACACCGGAAACCGTCAGGTCCTCAGCACCGGCGCTCACGGTCACGAGACCGGCGTTAGCCAGAACCTCGTCCAGCTCGCCAGCCTCGATAGCTGCGAGGATATCAGCAGTGGTGGCAACGAGGTCCTCGTCGTCAGCAATGGCGACCTTCTCGTAGTTGGACTGAACGCCCTTGGAGCCGGCAAGGTTGGCCATGAAAGCAGCAACCTGATCAGCATAGGAACCATCAGCAGCGATGGTTGCGTCGCCGAGAGCGACATAGGAAGCCGCAGGATCGATTGCGTACTCGCCATGGGTGGCGTCGGCAATCACAGCCTCAGTGAAAGCCTTAGCGCCAGCGAAAAGCTCAATGAGCTGCTGGAAGAAGGCCTCCACGTCGGCAACGCCCTCAGCAGCCTTGCCAATCAGGGTCTCGATAGCTTCAACCACAGCCTTGATCTCGGCGATAGCAGCTTGAATCTCAGCATTGAGCTGGCGAGCCATAGCCTCGAGTTCTTCCACGGCAGCCTTGAGGTCGGCAATCTTAGCCTCGATATGGGCAATGAGAGCCTCAATCTGCTCCTCAACGTCAGCCTGGAATGCGAGGATGGCAGCCTCGAGCTCCTTGAGAGCCTTCTCAAGTTCAGCAATCTGCCTCTCGATCTCGGCAATCTGCTTTTCAATCTGAGCCTTGAGAGCGGCATCCATCTCGCCGGCAGCCTTCTCAAGCTCGGCCTTGAGGTTAGCGAGCTCAGCCTCGAGAGCAGCAATCTCGACCTCGATTGCGTCATATACGCCAAGATAGTCCAGATAAACGTCGATCATAGCCCAAATGCGGTCACCATAGGTCTTGTACCAGTTGACCAGCGTGGTCAGGCACTGCTCGGGGTTAGCAAGAACGTACTCAACAGCCTCGTCGCCAAACTCACTGGCGATATAGCCGAGAATACCAAGGATGATCTCGTGATTGTCGGCGAGGAACGCGCCCATGTCGTCGCCGTACTCAGCGAAGAAGCCGCAAACCTTGTCGGGGTTGTTGTAGAACCAGTCATAGAGAGCCGCGTCGATACCGGGAAGGGCACGAACCAGCTCAGCCAACAGGTAGCGACCAAGCTCGGTAGCGAGCTCCACAGCCAGCTCACCAGCAACGGGGCCAGCAACGGGAGCGAACTCGCCCCAGTTCTCAAGGAATGCATTCAGCAGGGCGCCAGCCATAGCACCAGCATGGCCGGGCAGCCACTCGCCGTAAGCGCCGACGAAGGCGGAAGAAACGTTCAGAGCCTCGTAGAGTGCATCAACGAGCTTCTCAACCATGGGACTCAGAGTCGGGTCGACCTGGTCCATGGCGTTAAGAACGATGGGATACAGCTTCTCGTAGGAGTCGAACAGCCTGTCATAAAGCTCAGCAAGCTTCTCCTCGTAACCCACGATAGTGGTTGCAGGAGCCATCTTGGCGGCTTCGATCATTTCTTCGATATCAGCCAGCAGACCCTCGATCTCAGCCTTCACGGCAGCGAAATCGTCGCTGGCAAGAACAGCGTTGTAGATAGCCTCGCCATCGGCATAGAGAACCTGAGCGAGAGCAGCAACGATGTCATAGATGTCGCCGTATGCAACAGCAGCATCAGCAACAAGCTTGGTCAGAGCCTCGTCGCCATAAACGTAGAGGATAGCCAGAGAGTCCGCCGGAACGTCGGTCAGGAATGCGCGGACAGCGTCGCCCAGAGCGGGGTCGATAGCGGCAGCGCGAGCGGCCATATCCTCAACCCATGCAGCATAGACAGCAGCGAAGTCCTCGCAAGCCTCGACAGCAGCAGCGTAGATGTCGGCAACGGTCTTGTTGGCCAGAGCGATGTATGCATCTGCGGCCTCAAGAGCCTTGACGATGCAAGGCTCGGCAGCAATGCCGGCCTCTTCGGCCAGTGCGGAGATGGTTACGGCGTGCTTTTCCAGCTCGCCCTTCAGCTCCAACAGAGCGGCCATAGCGCCACGGAGATCGTTCAGATCGCCGTTGGCGAAGATGTCGCGAGCAGCATCCAGAGTCTCCAGGGTTGCAGCCAGCTCAGCGAGCAGGGCATCCTTGAGATCGGAGTCAGCAATGGCGGCGGCGGCAACCTGAGCAGCCTCAACGGCAGCAGCGGTAGCGTCGATGCCCTTCACGATCAGGTCGACAACCTCAGCGGTCAGAACGCCAGCAACAGCTTCCTGATAGTAGGGATTGAAAAGATCAATGGCCTTATCCTCGCTGATGTAGCCCTGCTCCTCGAGAACCTCAAGAATGATAAGGCCAATCTCGTTCCTCTGCTCGGGGGTCAGCTCGGGATCCTCGCCGAAGAACACAACGAGGTAGATCTCGTCGATAGCAGCAGCGATAGCCTCAGCGGACCTATCGTCGTTGAGCATCAGGAAAGCCCAGAGCTTCTTGACGATCTCGAAAGACTGCCCATCGCTGAGGTAGCCCTTCTCGCTCAGGGCGTCGTAGATAGCTTCGGCGGTTGCCAGCATATTGCCGTCCTCGCCGTCCTTAGGCAGATAGCCGTGCTCCATGAGAATGGAGTAGACGTTGCTAATGATGGCGATGCGATCAGACGCCTCCGGGTTCGCTTCGCCCAGGGTTGCAATGATGAAGTTCACACTGGCTGCGAGCTCGGCATCAGTCAGCTTCTTGTCAACATCGCCGTTAGCGTCATACAGCAGAGCGCTGTAGACTTTCAGGACGATGGCCAGAGTCTGATCGTCGTTGATTTTCTCGTTTTCGGTTAGGTAGCTGTAGATCTCCTCGGCCACAATGAGCTCGGTGCTAGGGGCAGTGTTCTCCTCGACGACAGCGAAGAGCTCCTCAAGAAGGGCAACTTTCTCCGAAGTGGTCTTAGAGGTGTCCTCGCTGAGGAACTTGTAGAACTCCACCATAGCCTCAGTCAGGTTCTTATCGGTCTCCTCTTCAGGGGTATAACCGGATTCATAGGCGTCAAGAATCTCAGCATAGAGAGTGTCGTGACCGCTCTGAGCGGGATGACCGCCAATGCCGGTACCGATCTTGACACGAGCGTTCATCGCCAGAATGCCGCGAAGGACGCTGTCTTCGTACATCATGTCGCTCATAGTCTGGGGCAGACCAAGCAGGTAGCCCAAAGAGCCGGCTCCGCTCTCAACCTGAGCAGGCAGAGAGGCGGCAATGGCCCCGTACAGGGTGTCGTACAGACCGCTACCCAGCTGCTTTTCGATATAGGTTTTGGTCGCATCTGCCACAACGCTCTCGTGCATCGTGGGAATGTACTGCATCGCAATCTGGGCATCGCTACTAGTCTGCAACTTGCCATTCGCACCAGAGATTAATGCATCCGCATAGCCAGCGGGCAGCAGCGTCTTCAGGGTCTTGAACCCGTCCTTGTAATCCTCAACGAACCACAGAAGGAGCTTCTCCTTCTTCAGATCGTCTTCCCACTCACTGTATTCCTCGTCAAATGCACAACCGTAATCTTCATCAGACACAGTCACGCCGTTGCTCGCAAACCCACCGAGCACGCCTTCGAGGACAGCGTAAGTCTGAGCGATGACGCCTGCCTTGTAGGCAGGAATGGTACCTTGAACAACTTGATCGGTTGCAGCCTGAGCGATATCCTCGCAAACCGCTACGTCAACAGCGTTATCACCAAGCACAATCTCTTTAATTTGCTCGGGGGAAATCGTCAGCTCAACCTGAACACCGTAAGAACTCATTCTTCCGTTGACAGTTTCGGACAGCTTTTGCGCGGCACCAACGGCGACAACCTTGGCAATTGCATCCAGATACTCCGAAATACCGAAACCAGTAGCCTTCTCCTGGAGAGAGCCCATGAGAGCCATGAACGGGCCCTCCATACCCTCGAGCGCAGCCAAGGAGTCCATAGAGATGTTGTGCTTACCCGATCGCACCGTCGCGTTTTCAAAAGCCAGGTACAGAGCAATGGACTTGGCCTTCAGCTGATTCTGCGCTGCATATGCAGCCTTTTCAACGGGAGTCATGGCATCATAAGCCGCAATGTCAGCAACCGTGATGCTTCTGTCAACTTCAATCCCATTGTCAGCAACCAAACCAAAGGTCAGGCCGCGAACGATCTCTGCAACGAAACGATCGCGAACAACAGATTTGGAGTTTGCGACCAAGCCCTCGCCACCATTCAGCAGACCAGGATATGCGACATACCCATTTTCGTCCTTGTAGAAATCGCCGCCAAATTCATTAACCAGACAGTCGACAGAATCGGCTTCGGCGTAATAGAAAGTGGCATCCTGGTACTTGCCCGAAGCCTGTAGGTAGGTGGGCACCGCAGCCAGGAATGCATTCATGGGAGTGTAGAGAATTTCAACGACATCGCCGA
>JAFYTB010000229.1 GCA_017559045.1 Eggerthellaceae bacterium
GACATTGCTATCGGCGCAGTAGGTATTCATCTCGGGGGTCAAACCGTAAGGAACATTGGTGATGAGCAGGGCGTTTTCGGCCGCCTCGTAAATGGTGGGGCTGATAGCCTGACCGATCTCCGAATTGGGATCGGGAATAGCCATAAGCCACACGCCATCGGTTGCAATCGCCCACGCCTGAACGGCGTTCGAGTCGCCGGTAGCAATCTCAACGACAGCACCGATCTCCCTCTCGTCGATATCGATGACGAGCGTAGACGGGAAAGACCTGCTCACACGGGCATCCTCTACCCATGCGTTGCGCTCGATGCTCTTTTCGATAGCCGCCGTATCCACGCTGAGCAAAGTGGTTCCCTCGGGAATGGGGGCAAGGGCGTTCATATCGCTTTCAGTGAGATGGGTAGAACCCTTAACCTCAACACCAGTAATGGCAAACAGAGAGCTGCGGGAAAGAGCGAATCCAGCAACAACGAGAAGCAGGGCGGCAACGACGACCGACACCACGATGATGAACCTCTTCTGGGCCTTAGCCTTGCTCTCGGCCTTCGCCTGCGCACGCTGCTCGCGGCCGATATCGCCGATGCGAACGGAGCTCAAGCGAGCCGAAGAAGCCGCGCTCGAAGAACGCGCGGAGTTGACACCCGCACGATCACCAACGCTGGCACGAGCGCTTGCGCCAGCGCGAACGCTACGCGAAGCAGACCTGGATTGCGCGCTGGAAGAGGTACGCGAACGACGATCAGCCGAACCCGAAGCAGTGCGGGAAACCCTGGGGTTATTCGTTTGAGCCCTACGGCTTGTTGCGCGCTCCTGCGCCCCACGCGAAGACGATGCGCGACGCGACGCGCTATTCGAATCCGAGGAAGCGGACTTCCGGCGTGAGCTGTATGCCATGAACTTCGTTCACCTTCGTCTGTATAAGATCGATCAGGTCGAGCACATCGCGTGCCGTTGCCTGACCCGTGTTGACAATGAAGTTGGCGTGCATATCGGATACACACGCACCTCCAACGCTCAGCCCCTTAAGGCCAAGCTCCTCGATAAGCGCACCCACCGAAACACCGTCGGGGTTCTTGAAAACGCTACCGCAGGATGCCTCGTTAACCGGCTGATTCTTCTTGCGCGTCGAGAGGTTGGCCTCCATTTTACCGCGAATATAGAAGGGGTCAGCAGGTTCGACAGCCAATTCACATTCAAGCAGCGTCTCGTTAGGGGCGAAGGATGTGGAGCGATAATTCCAGTCGATTTCGGAGCCCCTCCTACGAACGAGGCCCACGCCCGGAACAAGGGAGGTAACCGTCACAACGCGGCTTCCGATCCATTCACCACGAGAGCCCGCATTCATGCGCAGTGCACCGCCAACCGTTCCCGGCGTACCCACCGCAAACTCCAGACCGGCAAAGCTGCGCTTAAAGGCCTCCTGCACCACAGCAGAAAGCATAACGCCCGCACCAGCCACGATTCGATGCTGCTCCTCGTCAACGCGCATAGAGCGGAAATCGCGACCCAGGGTGATCACAACACCGGAGTAGCCCTCATCGGAAACGAGCAGATTGCTGCCGCGTCCAACCACAACCCAATCAATGCCCTCCTGCTCGCACACGTCGACAAGCTGCGTGAGCGCGCTGAGGGAATTGGCCCTCACGTAAAAGCGAGCGGGACCGCCGATTCGATACGTCGTATGGCGAGCCATAGGCTCGTTGGGGTAGATATCGCCGTCAAAGCGCTCGTCTACAAGCAGCGCCTGCAGCGGCGAGGCATGCCTAGCCACCATGGCGACTACCTGCAGCCCAGCTCATCAACGAGCTGAGGACCGATAGCGGTCACATCGCCAGCGCCGAGCGTGAGCACCAGATCGCCGGGCTCTGCCAGCTCGATCAGATGGGGCACAACATCGATGCGCTTCGGAACAAACGTGGCCGGCGGATGGCCCTCATGGTCAAGGATGACGTTCAGGAAGGTCTTGCCGTTGACACCGGGAATGGGCGTCTCGCCCGCCGAATAGACATCCATGAAGGTGACCGTATCGGCGAGATCGAAGGCGGAGCCGAAGCTGTCCTTCAGCACCTCGGTGAAAAGGGTGACGCGAGAATAGCGGTGAGGCTGGAAAAGCACATGCACGCGCTTGAAATCGAGGGACTTGGCAGCCTTGATGGTCTCGGCAATCTCGGTCGGATGATGGGCATAGTCGTCAACCACCGTGACGCCAGCGCACTCGCCAACCAGATCGAAGCGGCGACGCACGCCAGAGAACTCGGAGAGTTTCTCTGCAGCAAGCTGAACATCGAGACCGAGGGCATCAATAAGCGCGAGCACGGCAGTGCCGTTAGCGACGTTGTGCATACCAGGATTCTGCTTGATGGAGCTCTCGACAATGCGGCCGTCGGGGAAACGGACGGAGAAGACAGAGCCGACGCCACGCGGCTGCGCATTCATGATGCGAACATCGGCATCCTCGGAGAAGCCGTAGGTGATCACGCGCTTGCCCGTAGACTGGGCAACGCGAACCAGCGCCTCATCGTCGGCGCAGACCACAACCGGACCACCCTCAGGAACCGAATCGATGAACATGCGGAAATGCTCGTAAATCTCATCGAGACCCTGATAGTGATCAAGATGATCAGCCTCAATGTTGGTGACGATGACCGCAGCCGGGGACAGATAGGTAAACGACTTGTCGCTTTCGTCTGCCTCGACCACATAATACGAACCCGTGCCAGAATGAGCGTTAGTGCCCCAGGAGCGAACAATGCCGCCGATGAGGAACGTGGGATCCTCCCCCATCGCATCCAGCGTGCTGGCCAGCATGGAAGACGTGGTGGTCTTGCCATGAGTGCCCGCAACCGCCAGGGTATCAAGACCGCGGCCGAGATACGCCAGCATCTGAGCGCGATGCACGATTTCGAGACCACGGTTCTTAGCCTCGACGTACTCGGGGTTGTTCGGAAGAATAGCGGTGGAGACGACGATCATGGGATCGCCCTCGGGAATGTTCTCGGCGCTCTGGCCGATGGCAACGGTGATACCCGCTTCCTTAAGCTGCTTGGTATAGCGGCTCTCCTTGATATCGGAACCGCTGACAACACGGCCCTGGTCGTGGGCAACGCGGGCAATACCGCTCATGCCGACGCCACCGACGCCGATGAAATGCAGCTGATTAGCGTTCATGTTCACCATTGAATATCTCCGTTTCGTTCAAACAGCGCGGGCTATTGTAGCGCATGCGCATGCTTGTGCGCCGATTCCAACACAACATCTGCCAAGACGGCAGCCGCATCCGCAGTCTTCTGCGCACGAGCAGCCTCCGTCATGGACGCCCTGACCTCAGCGTCATCGATGAGCGTGCGGACCTTCTCCTTGAATTCCTCGCCCGCCAGATCGGCATCGGGCATCATAAAGGCGCAGCCTGCACCCACGTAAGCCTGCGCATTCGTCGTCTGATGATCCTCAGTTGCATGGGGATAAGGAACCAACAGCGCAGGGATGGCGAGGGCGGAAATCTCAGCAAGCGACGTAGCGCCAGCACGCGACACGATGGCATCGGCTGCCGCCAGATTCTCACCCATGCGATCCTGGTAGCCCAGCACATGCCAGCGCTTCTGCTGCTCGGGAGTCAAAGCGAGCTCGGCGGAAACGCGGTCGAACTCCTTGGGACCAGTGATGTGAACCACATGAAGGTCGGAGCGATCCAGAAGCTCATCTTTCATGCCGGCGATAGCCTCGTTGATGTGGCGTGCACCCAGGCTTCCACCGAACACGAGCAGCATGGACTCACCATCCTGCATGTCGAACATGGCGCGTCCCGACTCTCGGCTTGCGCGAAGAACAGACGACCTGACCGGGTTTCCCGTCAAATGAATCTTCGACTTATCGGCAACGGCAGAAGCGGAATGCTCGTAAGTGAGGCACACAGCCTGAGCGCGCTTCGCGAGGTACTTGTTGGCCATGCCCATAACGGAATTCTGCTCATGAATGATCACGGGGATTCCGAGAGCAAGAGCAGCACGCGCAACGGGAATGGAGACATAGCCGCCGAAGCCAACGACGGCATCGGGCTTGATCTCCTCAAACCAACGCTTTGCCTGCTTGGTGCTGCGCATGATCTTGAGCACGCCCTTCACAATAGTGGTAGGACGCGTGCGGTTGAAGCCCGAAGCCTCAAAGCCCCTGAAAGGCACGCCGGCCTGCGGAACCAAGCGAGCTTCGACGCCCTGCGGAGTTCCAGCATACTCGACGTCGACACCACGGTCGCGGAGCACCTCAGCAAGAGCGAGCGCCGGGTTAATGTGACCCGCCGTTCCTCCGCCAGAAAGAACGATTCGCATGTTCTACCTCCTTGGATAGCGCGCCGAATCAGACCGCCTGCGATTGTCGACAAGCGGAACGGCATTATGGTCGAGAGCGCCAGAAGAGCGCGAGTAAACTGCAAACGGATTATCGGAACGAGAGCCACGTGCGGGCGCAGAATTCGATGCAGGATAAGATGCACGCGAAGCAGGATACGGCGCAGAATACGCACCGTAGGAATCGCCGCGGTACGGATCCTCGGCGCGAATCACGCGCAGGTCCTCGCGACGACGGTCGTAGTCCCTTTGTGCATCATTGGACTTCGAGACGGACAGGATCAGGCCCACGATGATCATCGACGACATCATGGACGAGCCTCCCGCCGACACAAACGGCAAAGGCTTGCCCGTCGTGGGGAACAGACCGATAACGCACCCCATGTTGAGGAAGGCCTGGAAGACGATCATGATCGTGCAGGCACCAGCGATCATGCGACCAAGGTCATCCGAAGCACCTTGGGCAATGATCAGGCCCGTAACCAGCAGCGCAAGGAAAAGCAGGACCACCGCGAAAGCACCGATAAGGCCCAGCTCCTCGCCAATGATGGCGTAGATGAAGTCACTCTCGGATGCGAAGAGGTACTGATACTTCTCGTGCGAATTGCCCAAGCCCACGCCAAAGATTCCACCCTCCGCAATAGCGAAGTAGGAACGGATGATGTTGTAGCCATCGCCGTATCCGCCCTGGCCGTCATTCCACGGATCGAGGTACACGAGGCGTCCGCTGCGGTAATCGGTTCCGACGATCGAGAAGACAACGAAAGCGATGCCAAGCACCATAATGGCAATCACGATGCGAAGGTCTATATCGCCGAACCAGAGCACCGACAGAATACCGACCGCGATAATGGCGGTAGTTCCCAGGTCGGACTGAGTCACGAAAAGGAAGAGCGCTGGAAGAACGACACACACGAAAACCTGGATAAGTGCAGCCTTCGACTCGATGTCACCGGCACGCATGTCGGCAATGATCTTAGCCGTAAGCAAAAGCAGCGCGATCTTCGCAAACTCCGAAGGCTGGATGGTGAGCTCGCCCACACCCAACCAGCGCTTTGCGCCATAAATCTCAATACCGATGAGGGGCACCAAAAGCAGCATGACCATGCATACGCCCCAGGCTATCCAAACAAACCTGCCGCACCATGCATAGTGCGGAATGGCCCGATACACGAATAGCGCAAGCGCAACGCCGACGCCGACGTAGATAAGCTGCTTAACGATGTAGACCCACGCCGTCCTGCCCTCGGAAATTGCACTGACGGACGTGGTGGAATAAACCATCACCAATCCGATGAGAACCAGCGCAAGCACGCACAGCATGAAGACGAGTCGGGGACCAAGCAGTCCAGACGAAACGCTCGTGGTATGTCTTCTTCCCATGGCCACGAAGCGCTACTCCCCCTTCACAGCCGCGGATCGCTCGGCAACCATCTGCTTGAAGCGGGTCCCGCGCTCCTGGTAGCACGAGAACTCGTCGAATGATGCGCACGCGGGGGAAAGAAGCACGACATCGCCCGCCACAGCCACAGAGAGCGCCTCATCGAGAGCGGCCTCCATGCACGGCGCGGAAAGAACCTCGAGTTCGGCTCCCTCAAATGCCTCGATGAAGCGATCGCGAGCCTCGCCGAAGCAGACGACGGACTTCGCATGCTGACAGCATGCCGCAACGAGCGGGGCAAGGTCGGTGCCCTTGTCACGGCCACCCAGCATGATGATAGGTTTAACGGAGCCAAAGGCAGCCACAGCCGCCAAAACGGAATCGACGTTGGTGGCTTTCGAATCGTTGTAGCACTCGACACCGGCAACATCTCCGCAAGGTTCGATGCGATGTTCAAGAGCCTGGAAGCTCGAAACGCCATCAGCTACAGCCTGCGGCTCAACGCCCACAGCAAGTGCGGCCGATGCAGCGGCAAGCGCATTCGCCACATTGTGGGAACCCTTCACGCGCAGAGCATCGGCAGCGCAGAGAGCGCGCTCCGAGCCATTGACCGCCACGCGAAGAACACCCTCGCCATCAACGAAGGCAGCGTTGTCGCTTCCACATGCCTGACGCATATCACCAGCCAGGCCCGCCTTCGTACCCACCGGGATATAGGCAAAGCCTCGCTCTTCACCGCTGAGCGCGCGCAGCTCGCGCACCTTCGCACGAACCTCATCGTTCGTTGCGTCAAGCACGGCAACAGCACCGGGCACCTGAGACAGGTTGTCGAGGATCTTCCACTTAGCAGCAGCATAAGCCTCGTGGCTACCATGCCAGGAAAGATGGTCAGGCGTGATATTGAGAACCAGAGCCACGTTGGGCGCAAACGCACGCGTAGAGGCAAGCTGGTAAGAAGAGACCTCAGCCACGTAAATATCAAGATTCTGGTTAGCGACAGCATCAATGCACGCATCGCCAATATTGCCCACCGCAGCCGCAGAGAGCCCAGCGCTCTTAAGCACATGCTCGATCATTGCAGTAGTAGTGGTTTTGCCGTTAGTGCCCGTGATGGCAATCCAGCGGGAATCCGCTGCGCTCTCGCGCCACGCGAATTCAACCTCGCTGATAATCTCGGTGCTTGCCGCTGCGGCATTAAGGTAAAAATCGCTGAACTCGGAGATACCCGGGCTTGCAATACAGAGATCGTACGACTCGGAAAAAGACTCGGTATCGAAAGAGACAATAGCTCCACGGGCAACAGCCTGGGCAGCCCACGCCTCGGCAGCGTCGTTTCGCTTACCGGCGGCAATATGAAGAGCCTCGACACGAGTACCCAGCAGATCGAGGAAATAGCGCGCAACGGCCTTGCCGCTGACGCCAAGACCAAGCACAAGAACACGCCCCAACTGGGCGCGCGCGTACTTCCGTCCTTCAAGGAACGCTTTATCGGTCATGATTGGCTGCCACTCCCCTGTTCTGCATGTGTTACAAAGACGCCCCCGTCAGGGGGGCGCCTCGTACGTTGTTCGTTTGTGAGGCGTCTAGCTTTAACCTACTTAGATTACCAGCCAAACACGCCTATGGAAAGAAGCATCTCGGAATCACCACGGATGCACGGGCCTACTTCAGCGCTCGCTCAATACGCAGGGTGAGCATACCGCCGGCATCGTATGCAAGACGACGATCCTCGGGGTTGTCGCACACCTGATTGAAGCCAACAAGGCGCTCGCCTTCGTAGATATACACCGCCAGCATGCCGAGCTTTTCGCAAACCTCGACACGGCGATCGTCGTTAAGCTCGATGGTGCCTGCGGAAATGAACAGCAGGTCGCCCACCACAATGGTGTTGGTGGAAATGGAGCCGGCGAACGCGCAAGAAGCGGGAACCGGCAAACCAGCCAGCTCGTATGCGATGGCAGAACCCGCGCATGCGCCCTGCAGCGCAGCGTTCTTCCAGATGCCGACGATGCGTCGCTGACCCGAAATAAGCTCAAGCGCCTGCGCAACATCGCCCGCAGCGTACACGTCCGGGTTGCTGGTGCGCATGAACTCATCAACCAGCAGGGCTCGATCGATCTCGAGGTCGCCCGCAGGGATGAAATCGAGGTTGGAGCGCATACCGTGGGCCACGCTGACATGGTCAAACAGCTCGACGTCGCCATTCGCAAACGTAACCTCGAGCTGACGCCCGCAATAGGCCTGGTCGTCGGCAATCACCTTTACACCCGCAATGGTGGTGCCCAGCTTCAAGGACACGCCCATGGCCTCGAGTCCGCGCTCAAAACGCTCTGCAGCTGCAGGAAGCGCGTTCATATCAAGCACATGGGGCATCATGCCGACAAGCGTTACATCCAGACCGCGCAGAACGCACGCCTCGAGCGTCTTAAGGGCAACCATGGAAGCACCGCTGACCAAAACGCGCTTGCATGCCGGATCTGCGGCAGCATCCTTCAGGGCCTGGGCGTCATCCATAGAACGCATCACCAGAGGCTCAAAGCCCTCAACCTGCGGAAAACCACGCGTCACCGGGTTGGAGCCCGTTGCGATAACGCACTTGTCATAAGCGAATTCGCCGCTCGTGGTGCGAAGGGTGTGCGCCGCCACGTCGATAGCCTCAACCGTGCAACCACCAAGGATCTCAACATTGAGGCTGTCGATTTCCGCCTCGGTCCACGGGAAGCACTCTTCGTAGGTCTTCTGGCCACCGGCATAGTAGGAGGTGAGAATAGGGCTGTAAGGAACGGCAGGTCCATCGGTTACTGCCAGGATCTTGCCCTCGTAACCGTTATTGCGCAATGCGATAGCCGCATTGACGCCCGCCGTGCCGAAACCGACGATTGCAACAGTCTGCTGAGTCATGGCTCTATCCCCCATCCCTAGTTGAATACCTGAGCGAGCCACGGACCGTACTCGCCGTACCACATACCGCCTAGCTGGGCGAAAACCTTTTCCCAGTCGAACTGGTTCTCAAAGAGCAGCTCGGTGTAGTGCTTGCTCTGGATGTCTCGCGGCGACATCATCTGACGGAAAGCGTAGGTATACGTGCAGGTGGGGCACATGGTGACCACCGTAGAGCCATCGGGAACGAACGAGAGCTTCATATCAGCCTGCTCAGCCTGACGATCGGGGTTAAAGGCGCTCACCGCACCGCCGGCACCGCAGCATCCCTTGAAGACGGCGGGGGTTTCCTCGCCGACGCCAAGAATAGCGCGCGTCTCATCGAGGTAGCTGCCGTCGCGATTTTGACAGGACTTCGAGAATACAAGAGGCGTCTCGGGCAGAGGCTTCTTCATCTCGAAGCCATGCTCGGCAAGGAACGCAGAGAGGCTCGTAACCTGGATATCCATGCCGCGAACCCCAAGAGCGCGCTTCATGTCGTTTGCGCAACCGGGGCAAACACAAACCAGCTGCTTAGCACCTGCGGCGTCGATCTCGGAAGCGTTGCGGTCGCACAGAGCCTCCGCACGCTCGAAGAAGCCAGCGCTCTTGAGCGAGGAACCGCAGCAGCTATCGAGCATGGTCACCTTGCCAGCGCCGCACTCCTCGAGGCAAGCAAAGATCTCGCGTGTGAGCTCGGGGCCATACGCAGCAAGCGAGCAGCCGGGGAAGAAAGCGATTTCGCAATCGGAGGCAGCTTCCGAAGTCTCAGTTGCCTTATGACGCGTGAGATCGGAATAGCCGATGCCGTGAATGGCGCGATACGCCGTGAAGATATCCCATTCCTGATCGACGAGAACACTCGAATACGACTCACGGGGAATGAGACCAAGGTTGAGGAAATCAACGCGTGCGTGATAGATGAGGTCGCACACGTCGTTATGCGCAAAGCAGGTGTTCTTGCAGGACGTGCAGAAGAAGCAGCCACGAACCGCGTTGACGAGGGGCGCATTCACCAGGATGGCATCGCGAAGATCCTCAATGGTGGACGCACCTCGCTCGGCGTCGAGCATGGCTCGTGCGATACCGCCAAGCGTCAGCTCGTTGTTCTCAAGCGAAGAGCATGCGCCCTTGCAATAACCGCACTGGGTGCACTGCCCCATAAACTTCCAATAAACGTCTGCATGTTTCAACAGGCCCATGCTAATCCTCCCTCATGTGCAACATAGCATGAGGGAAATTGTAGCCCAGTCGGCAACGCCCGAGGACAAGGCGCCTTTATCGGGGTTGCATTAACTGCCGAAACGGCGATCGCAAATACGCGTTAAATGCACGAAAGCGCACCGTATCGATGCGCTTTCGAGAATGAATGTCAGAGCAATTTAGATGATGAACATCGACTCAGCGAAGAAGAGGGCAAAGCCGGCAGCCGCCAGAACACCGGAGATGATCCAGAATCGAACGACGACCTTCGTCTCGCTCCAGCCCTTCTTCTCGTAGTGATGATGCAGCGGAGCCATGAGGAAGATACGCTTCTTCGTCTTCTTGTAGTAGAAGACCTGAATCATGACGGAAAGAGCCTCTGCAACGAACAGACCGCCGATGATGATGACGACGAACTCGGTCTTGGTGACCACGGCAAGGCAGCCAAGAGCCATACCGAGGGCAAGGGAGCCCGTGTCGCCCACGAAGATATCGGCAGGATGAGAGTTGAACCAAAGGAAGCCCACGCAAGCGCCAGCAAGCGTAGCGGAGAAGATCGCAGGCTCAAGGAGGTTCTGACGGAAGGCGATGGCAGCCATGATGATCATGACGATCATGACCGTGCCGGAAGCCAGGCCATCGAGGCCATCGGTCAGGTTGACGGCGTTGCACATACCCACGAGCAGAATGTCAACAAACAGCAGGTAGAGCCACGGAATGACGATACCGCCGCAGATAGGAAGCGTGGTCTCGAGAATGCCGAGATCAAAGGTGTAGACCATCGGGATGTCGACCGTCGGCTCAATGCCGATGACGTTGACCGCGACAAGCGTGAACACCGTAGCGATGGAGAACTGCCCGATGAGCTTTGCCTTCGGAGTGAGGCCGAGCGAACGCTCATGCGCAACCTTGGAGGCATCGTCGACGAAGCCGAGAGCGCCAGCGAGCACGGTAGCGCCCAGCAGCAGGAAGGTCTCGGGAGACGGTGCGCCAACAAGCAAGGTGCACACGATAACGGCGATAAGCATGATGACGCCACCCATGGTGGGCGTTCCCTGCTTGACCAAGTGGCTCTCAGGGCCATCCGCACGAACCTGCTGACCGATCTGGCTCGACTTAAGGAAGCGAATCCACATAGGCATAAGGGCGATGGTCACCACGACGGTGATGAACGCCGCAAGGAACGTGATAAACGTCGGATACTGAGCAAATATGGAAAACATGACTAGTTGACCAATCCTTCGGCTACGCGCTCAAGTCCCATGGAATGCGAAGCCTTGACCAGCACCGCATCGCCGGGCTCGAGACGAACATCCAGCTCTCCCAAGACATCGGAAATAGTCTCGACATGAATAATCTTGCACTCGGGCATACCCGCAGACAGCGCGCCCTCGGCAATGTGCTTGGAGAGGTTTCCAACACAGATAAGCAGATCAATAGGCTGCTTGGCAGCATAGGCACCCACGCCCTCATGGCAGGCAACCGCGAAATCTCCCAGTTCGCCCATGTCGCCGAGCACCGCATAGCGAGCGCCCTTGACTTCCATAGCGCAGAACATGGAAAGAGATGCCTTCATGGAATCGGGGTTGGCGTTGTACGCATCATTGATGATGGTGAAGCCGCCGCGCGCCTTGAGGACCTCCTGACGGCCGCCCTCGGGCAGCGCGTTTGCAAGAGCCTCGGCAATGGAAGGCAGATCGATACCCATCATGAGACCGACAGCTGCTGCCTGGCAGGAGTTAGAGACATTGTGCATGCCGCGAAGACCGAGCTCGATCTCCTGACGGCAGACATCGGCCGAAGCCTGACCCTCAGCGAAGCCACGGCAGCACAGCGTGAAGCGCGGCCTGCCCTGGTCATCCATCTCGATATCCTCAGCCCAAACGGCAGGGCTCACCCTCCAAGACTCAGCGTCCTCGGAGACGCTGTAGTTACCAGAACCGTCGCAGCACACAGCCGTGCACAGACGCTCGGAAAGACGCGCATGCTCGACCATGAAGTCAGCCATGTCGTCGGAGCCGTTCACGAAAGCAATGCCCGTTGCCCCAGGCAGAGCCTCGAAAAGCTCAGCCTTAGCGCGAGCAATGTTCTCGCGGCTGCCGAGAAGCTCGATATGAGCCTCACCCGCATTGACGATAACGCCCCAGTGGGGCTTAACGAATTCGCACAGCTCGGTGATCTGGCCCATGCCGCGCATGCCCATCTCGACAACGATAGCCTCGGTCTCGGGATTGGCGTTGAGCAGCGTGCGGGGAACACCCAGCTCGTTGTTCTGGTTGGCGAGCGTTGCAACAACGGACTTCTTTGCAGACAGAACATCACGAACAAGATTCTTCGTCGTAGTCTTGCCCGTAGAACCCGTCAGGCCAATGATGCGGCCCTTCAGATGATTGGCGCGCCACTCGCGAGCGAGATCGGTGATTGCGCTCTGCGTATTGGCAACCTCGATGATGGCGGCACCCATCTCACGAGCCAGAACGAGAACCTGTTCGGAAAGGGGCTGCATGACGAGAGCACCCGCAGCGCCAGCCTGCAGTGCCTGGGCGACGAAATCATGGCCGTCGACACGCTCGCCCGGAAGGGCGACGTACAGCGTTCCGGGCTCGACTTCACGAGAATCCCAGCTGATAGCCGTCATGAGATCGGACGAATCGATGGGGCTGACAATGAACTCTCCGCCGGTGTAGGCGGCAATCTGCTTTGCGTTCAGACGCACGATGTAACTCCTCTAGACTACTTCGCCGACTCGAAAGCGCGGACAAGCTCCTCAGCCGCCACAACGCGATCGTCAAAAGTCAGCGTTTCGTCGCCGATGATTTGATAGGTTTCATGACCCTTGCCGGCAACCAGAATGCAGTCACCCGGCTCTGCGACCTCAATCGCACGGGCAATGGCAGCACGACGATCGAGAACAACCTCGTAGGCATCCTGCGCTGCGCCCATGCCTGCAACGATGTCCGCAACAATAGCCTCAGGGCTTTCGCTACGGGGGTTGTCGCTGGTCACGATGGCGTAGTCGGCCTCGAGGGCAGCCGCGCCCATGATGGGTCGCTTAGCGGCATCGCGGTCGCCGCCACAGCCGAAGACCACGATGGTCTTCTGCTCCGAAAGCGCCTTGATAGACGAGATAGCCTTCGTCAAGGCGTCCGGAGTATGGGCATAGTCGACAAAAACGCTGATGCCGGATTCCTCAGCCGCACGAACACGCTCAAGACGGCCGGGCACAGCACGGCAATCGGAAAGCGCCTCGATGATGGTTGCGGCGGGAATGCCCAGCTGCAGGCCGATGCCGAAAGCGGTCATGATGTTCTCGACATTGAAGCGGCCAACAAGCGGGTACGTGAAGGAATAACGCGTACCGCGAACATCCAGGACAACGCTGGTCGATGCGGCACCGTAGTTCACCTCAACGGGATAAATCTGCGCGGAAGAGTCAAAACCCGTGGTGATGACGCTATCGCCAGCCTCGGAGCAAAGACGCAGCAGGCGCTTGCCCCACTTGTCGTTCACGTTGATAACGCGACGAGCGGGATAATCGCGCGAGAACAGCAGAGCCTTCGCATCGAAGTAAGCCTCGAAGGTGTGATGGTAATCAAGGTGATCCTGCGTGAGGTTAGTGAACGCAGTCACAGCGAAATCAGTACCCCAGGTACGCGCCAGGTCGAGCGCATGGGAGCTCACCTCCATGGACACGACGTCGCAGCGTGCATCGCGCATGCGAGCAAACAGCTGCTGCAGGTCGGGAGACTCGGGGGTCGTGCGTGCAGAGGTTTCGGTAACATCGCCAATGACGTTGCCAACAGTGCCGATAACGCCCGTGCGCTTATTGGCGGTACGAGCAATATGATCAACAAGGTAGGTAGTGGTGGTCTTGCCGTTCGTGCCCGTCACGCCAACCAGCTGGAAGGCAGAAGACGGATCATCGTAGAACAGCGAGGAAGCATGCGCCATGGCCTTGCGGCTGTCGGAGACAACGACAACGGTAACGTCGCTCGCATCAGCAAGGTACATCTTGCGCTCGACGACGAGAACCTTGGCGCCGCGGTCAATAGCGTCCTGAGCAAAGGAATGACCGTCGGTGGTGAGGCCCACGATGCAGAAGAAAACATCACCAGGCTGCACGCGGTCGCTGCGATAAGCGAGACCCTCTACCGGCTCCTGAGCGTTGCCGATAATCGTGCATTCCAAACCCGCGAACAAACTTCCGCATGTCTTGCTCATAGTAACTGCCCCTATTCCGGCGAGATGTTGTACTGGTCAATGGCAAAGGTCATTATATCCCTAAAGATATGGGCCACCGAAGCCATGCCGTAAACCTCATTGGCGCCCACAAAACAAACCAAGTTGCTGGTGGAGTTATCAATGAAGCCCGTAAAGCATAGATTGTAGATGCCTTTCTTATAGACACCGCCTTCGGCGATCTCAGCGGTCGACGTTTTACCGACCACGTCATAGCCCTCAATATCAGCCTTGGTACCCGTACCGTCGGTAACTACGGAGCGAAGCATGCTCTTCATGGTATCGAGCGCTTCTACATTGTCGACAACCAGCTCGCTCTCATAGCGAATGAGCTCGCCAGTCTGGGGCTTGCTTACGAGGAAGTGGGGCGTCACCTCGACGCCGTCATTGGCGATAGCGCCATAAAGACGGACGATCTGCAGCGGAGTGACGGAAATACCCTGGCCGAAGCTCACGTTGTAACCAGTAATGCGAGCCCAGGTTCCGAAGTCCTGCATATAGCCCGAACCCTCACCCGGGTAATCAACGCCCGTGCGCTCGTTGAGGTTGTACTGAAGGATGTTTTCGTAGAGGGCATCGAAGCCCATCTTCTCGGTTGCGAGGGAGACGCCGACATTCGAAGACTGATCGAAGATCTCGCGAAGCGTAAAGGTTGCGTCATCGCGCTCATGAGCGTCGGAAACCACGTAGCCGTCAGCCTCGATCTCGGCAGGGCAGAAGAGCTTGTCCTCAGGCGCCATAACCTCGTTCTCAAGCACGCTCAGAATAGAGACGGTCTTGAAGATAGAGTCGGGCTCGAACTGCTGCGTAATAGCCTTCACCTGGTCAGAGCCGATCTCGGACTCAGCCATATTCGCAGGATTCATGTAAGGAAGCGAGCACGTTGCGTAGATCTCGCCCGTGCTGGCATCCATGAGGACGGAGCTTCCGCCACCTGTGCCCATCTGCTCGCAGCCCTTAAGAAGGGCCTGCTCCATAGCGTCCTGCATCTTGATGTCGAGGGAGACCATGATGTCGGTGCCGTCGATAGCGGGCTCGTCAACACGCACGCCGCCAGGAATGGGCAGGCCATCTTCGCCACGCTCAGCCATGTACGTGCCGGGAGTTCCCTTGAGAACGCTGTTGTACTGCAGCTCAAGGCCGGTAATGCCCACGCCGTCGACATTGCAATAGCCGATCACCTGACCGCCAATGGATCCATTGGGGTACTCGCGCCTCGTGTCAGCGATGAAGTACACGCCGGGAAGCTTCATGGCCTTTACCTGATCAGCCAGTTCAACCTCGGCCTGACGCTTGATATAGACAAACGTAGTGCTGGTGTTAGAGAGAATAGCCTGATAGTCCTCGACCTCGCCGCCAAGGATGCTTGCCAACTGCGCGGCCTCTCCCACCGGATCGGTCACTTCGACAGGATTGGCATAGATGGTCGTTGCATCAACGCTAATGGCAAGCACATTGCCGTTGCGGTCATAGATGGTTCCTCGACGCGGCGTAGTTTCGAACTGAATGGTTCGGGACTCCTCGGCCATGCGCACATACTCATCGGCAACGATGACCTGCAAATAGAAAAGCCTGCAGAAGAAGGCGACGGCAAGAAGAAGGAAGAGCGCCAAGACAACAAGGATACGCGCATCAAGGCCGCTTGATGCGACCACCGACGCTACATTTGCATATGCATTGCTTGAAGAACTGCTCCCACCCGAAGGGCGGGCGCTGCCCGACCCCTTTCGGCGGCCTCCGCCGTAGGAGCTACCACGACCAGACATCGGCTACCCCTGGGCGATGACATCCGCGCTGCCAGAGAGCAGCAGCGTTCCGGCGGCATCGGTCACCACCACATCACCGGAAAGGTCGATCTTGAGCACAGCGTCAGAATCAGGAGCGAACATGCCAAGGGCAGCTGCCTCCTGCTTGACGAAGCTGGGATTGGAAAGAGAGCTCAGGGCCACTTCAAGCTTGCTGCCATCAGAGCGGGCGTCGTTGATCTGCGAAGAGATCTCACGAGCCTCGAGCGCAGTGGAAACGGCCATGGAGCTAAGGAAAACACGCGCGCAGCAAACAAGCGCGATAACAATCATGATGATAGCCGTCACCTTCGCGAGAACTACGGCAGAATCAGCCGAGCTCTTCGTGCGGGAACCCGAACCAGGTACAACGCTGATATCAGGAGAGCTGTCGAAGCGATCGTACTCACGATATCCAGGGAAATCGTATCGCTGAGGCGCCGCCTGAGCGTAATGCGAATAGGCCGGTGCTGCCGACATGCCCTACCCTCCTTTCTGCGTTTCGTCCTTCGTTCGAGGGGCTAAATATTTCGGTGCCTTATAACGAGACGAGCCGCTCGGAGCGGCCGTCTATCGTTTTATCGCGACTCGCAGTTTTGCGCTGCGTGCGCGGGGGTTTCTTTCGATCTCCTCGGGAGTGGGAAGTATCGGCTTGCGCGTTACGATATCGAGTACCGGCTTCTTGCCACACATGCACACGGGCAGATCGGGAGGACAATCACAGCGATTTGCAAAAGCTGCGAAGGTGTCCTTCACGATGCGATCCTCAAGCGAGTGATAGCTGATGACCGCGATACGTCCGCCAGGATTGAGCCATCGAACTGCAGCGTCGAGACCATCGCGAAGCACGGTGAGCTCCGAATTCACCTCGATGCGCAGGGCTTGGAACGTGCGCTTGGCAGGATGACCGCCGGCTCTACGAGCCGACGCGGGGATAGCTGCCTTGATGATCTCCACCAACTGCTCGCTCGTCTCGATGGTCTCCGTCTCGCGCGCCTTCACGATGAAGTCGGCGATGCGGCTTGCCCATTTCTCGTCTGAATAAGCTCGAATAATCCGGGTGAGATCTGCTGCGGTATAGGTTTCGATGATCTCTTGTGCGGTTAGGGTTTGTTTACCCGGATCCATCCGCATATCCAGCGGGCTGTTCTCCTTGAAGGAGAAGCCGCGCGACGGCGTGTCGATTTGAACAGAGGAAACTCCGAGATCGAACAGAATGGCGTCGATCCCAGGAACTTCGGCGGAAACCAGAAGCTCGTCCAAATCCCCAAAGTTGCCGCGCAGAAGCTCGAGGCGAGGACGCTTGCACACCGGGATCGCTTCGAGCGTGGAGGCCGAGGAGGCAAGTGCCACCTCGTCCTGGTCGATTCCGATGAGCGTACCTTCCTCCCCGAGCAACTTCGCGGCCTCTCGGGAATGTCCTGCAAAACCAAGCGTTGCGTCCACGAACGTATGGTGTGTTTGAAGTGCGAGTTGTTCGAGGCACTCGGTTAACAGAACAGGTATGTGATGCCGGTATTCGCTTGTCATAGCGCTCACGTCTAACGGTCTAGCTGTAGAACAGCCCCAGGTCGATTTCGGCGTCGACCTGCTCGTAACGCTTCGCATCCCAGATCTCGAAGCGGCCGGTATCGCCCACGATGACGACTTCCTTGTCAATGCCAGCTGCGGCGCGGATTTCCGCGGACAGGATGATACGACCGGAGGCGTCAACCTCGACGTCGTTTGCCCTTGCCTTCAGCTTGCTGCGAAGCCTGACATGCATGCGATCGGACTCCTTGTACTCGCCGAACTTGTCGACGAAAAGCTTATGGACCCAATCGTTGAAATCGGGGGTCTCGAATACGTAAACGCACTCGTCCTTAAGCTCCAAGGTAACCACGAGATCTTTGGAGAGAACTTTGCGGAACTTAGCGGGCAATGCAACACGGCCCTTGCTGTCGACCTTGAAGCGAAACACGCCGTTAAGATCAACCACATTACGCGGCTGAACGGCCTGCTGCACCTCCATTTCGACTTGTTCAGGCAATGATGCTCCTTAGCTACGTCCTTAAGTTCGTAGCTGCATCTTACTGCACTTTGCCCCACTTCGCAACACATCGCGACACTTTATGGTCCATTTCGCCACGTAATGGTCATATTTCCCAACGATCCGTTACGAGGCAAATCGCGAAGCGGCCGAGATAGGCCCCACAAGGCCCCACCCCGCTATGGTGGACCCGCCACCCCCGATCTTGGGTGGGCCAGAAGGTACTCACTTCGCAGTCGACTGCGATCGATATGGGTGTAAATCTGGGTGGTGGAGATATCGGCATGACCGAGCAATTCCTGAATAACACGCAGGTCAGCGCCGCCTTCGAGCAAATGAGTGGCGAAAGAGTGACGCAGCGTATGAGGGTGCAAGTTCTCACAGCCTATGGAAAGGCCGGCACGGGAAACGATCTTATGAATGCTCTGCCGAGAAAGACGTGATCCACGAACATTGAGGAAAACCGCAGGTGAAGCAGCCTGCGCACGAACAAAATCAGTTCGACCTTCCTCGAGATACTCCTCCAAGCAAAGAAGGGCGCTGCCCGAAATGGGGACGACGCGGTCCTTCTCACCCTTGCCCGTAACGCGCAGATAGCCTTCGGCTAGGAAAAGGTCAGCCATATCAAGGCCGCAAGCCTCGCTTACGCGCAGGCCGCAACCGTACAGCAATTCCAAGATGGCACGGTCACGCAGCTGCGTAGAAGTCGACGACGGCAGATCATCAAGAAGAGTGGAGACCTGCTCGATGCTCAAGACATCGGGCAATTTCTCGGGAATCTTGGGGAGAACCAACGCATCGGCAGGATTTCGACCCGTATAACCCTCAGAAACAATAAAGCGATGAAAACCCTTGATAGCCGACACACGGCGCTTGACGCTTGACGAAGCGTATCCTCGCTCGAATAGCTGAGCCTCGTAGTCAATGATGAGTGTACGGTCGACATCGTCGGGGGCAAACGCGCCTCGCTCGTCGAGAAACGCAAGGTAGTCAGCAAGGTCGCGCTCATAAGCCTCGATGGTGCGCGCCGCGCTTCCCCGCTCGATACGCAGGTGGGAGAGGTATTCGTCCGCCAAGCCTTGCAGCACGGCAACCACCAACCTTCCCATTCGCCTTCCGCGCTCTTCAGCTCCCCGCAGTGTACCACGCGTCACTTTTCCTAAGACGCATGGCAGCGGTCGCGGGTCGCTCTCAGCAGCGTCTGCAAGCCATGATAGGAAGCTTCGAGAACCTCAAAGCGCTCGTGCACCGCATCAACGCCGGCGGTCGCAACCCAGTTTCCCGAGAACGCACGACTGAAATCGGCATAACTTCGCAGAAAGCCCTCGATGACGTCGTTTCTGAGGACGGCATTTTCCACGTAATAGAGTCGCAGGGCCTGGTAAGACGAGTAGGACATCGAGAACTGCGTATGTACGGCGATCATCCCGAAGGCAACGCCGTCGCCTCGCTCTTCCAGTTCGGCCATATAGTGCGCAAGCTGGCTGAAGGAGAAAACCTCAAAGGCAAGCTGGCCCAACATCTCGCAGTGTCTGAGGATATCCCGATCCGACATCTCCCCCATCGCCCACCTCCGCGAATTGAGCAGCCGCGCGAAAGGGCGCAATAGCACCCCCATCAGGCATAACGCCTGATTAAGGGCATAGTACGAAGCGATAGGGCTCTTTTCAACGCCGCCTATTTCAATGACGGGGAAATTGTAAGAACTGACAGATGGAAGCGGAGACAAAGAGCTTGATGGACCCAGAATGGCCCCAATCTGCCGCGTAAAAACAGAGCAGCCCCGCCTTGCGTCACCCAAAGGGCAACCCGCCCCCTGAAAATCATTTGTTAATTGCAATCTGACACGTGAAAAATCAGCCCAAAACGAAGCGCTTGGGTATAATTTTGAAGATACGCACAATTGAGATCTGCGTGGATTTCGATGAGAGGAACTTAGAGCATATGCGAATCGGATTCGACAACGACAAGTACATCGAGCTGCAGGCTGCACATATTCGCAAGCGCATCGAAATGTTCGACGGCAAGCTGTACCTCGAGTTCGGCGGTAAGCTGTTCGACGACCACCATGCCTCGCGCGTGCTTCCCGGCTTCGAGCCCGACTCGAAGATCCGCATGCTCAAGAGCCTTGTCGACGAAGTCGAGATCGTCATTGCCATCAACGCCAACGACATCGAGAAGAGCAAGATTCGCGGCGACCTTGGCATCACCTATGACGAGGACGTGCTGCGCCTCATGGACATCTTCCGCAGCATGGGCTTCATGGTGGGCAGCGTCGTGCTCACGCGCTACAACAACCAGCCCGCGGCCGACGCTTTCCGCAAGCGCCTGACCGCCATGGGCATCACGAGCTACCTGCATCAGTCTATTGCCGGATACCCCTACGACATCGACGGCATCGCCAGCGAAGAGGGCTTCGGCAAGAATGACTTCATCGAGACCAGCCGCCCGCTCGTCGTAGTCACGGCACCTGGCCCTGGCTCGGGCAAGATGGCAACCTGCCTTTCGCAGCTCTACCACGAGAACAAGCGTGGCGTGAAGGCTGGCTACGCCAAGTACGAGACCTTCCCCGTATGGAATCTCCCGCTGACGCATCCGGTGAACATCGCCTACGAAGCCGCCACGGTTGACCTCGATGACGACAACATCATCGATCCCTTCCACCTGGAGGCCTACGGTATCACCACCACCAATTACAACCGCGACGTCGAAATCTTCCCCGTCCTGAAGAACATGATGGAGCGCATCCAGGGCGAAAGCCCTTACCAGTCCCCCACCGACATGGGCGTCAACATGGCGGGTCTGGCCATCATCGATGACGACGCATGCCGCGAAGCATCTCAGATGGAAATCATGCGCCGCTACTTCAAGACCGCTGTCGAGGTGAAGCGCACTGGCGATGGCGAGCGCAATCTGCAGAAGCTCGAGCTGCTGATGAAGAAGACGGGCGTCACCATGAACCTTTCGCCCGCACGCTCCGCCGCCCTTCTCAAGGAAGAGACCACCGGAGCCCCGGCAGGCGCAATGGTTCTGCCCGATGGTCGTGTGGTTACCGGCAAGACCAGCAACCTGCTTGGTGCCGCATCGTCGCTTCTGATGAATGCCCTCAAGGGCGTTTCCGGTGTGCCGGACGACGTTGACGTCATCAGCGATGAGGTCATCGAGCCCATCTGCCACCTGAAGACCGAGCACCTGAACAGCCAGAACCCGCGCCTTCACTCCGATGAGACGCTGCTCGCGCTTTCGGTCAGCTCCGTCACCAACCCGCTGGCTGAAAAGCTTATCGAGAACGTCGATAAGCTGCGCGGATGCGATGCCTTCTTCTCGGTCATCATCTCCTCGACCGACGAGAAGCTCTACAAAACCCGGGGCATCAATCTGTGCTGCGAGCCGAAGTACGAGCAGCACAGGTACTACCACAAGTAGTCTAATCCACCAGCTCGGCGACAACGGCTTCGGCAACACGCAAGCCGTCAACAGCCGCACTGGTGATACCGCCCGCATAGCCCGCACCTTCTCCGCAGGGATACAGACCCGTCGTCCACGAGGCAGAAGGATCAACCCCCGCGTGAGCCTGGAAGTTCTCGCCGCGAAGAATACGCACCGGACTCGAGCTTCGAGCCTCAACGCCCGTCATCACAGCCTGCGGATGAGCAAAACCGGCCAGCTTGCGATCAAGCATCGACAGACCCTCCGCCATCGCATCCGTCACAAAGGAAGGCAGGCACTTGCGCAAGTCGCGCCATGCGACCCCACGCGGATACGTCGGCTTTACGAGCACGCTCGGGTTTCCGCTCGTCTTGGAGAGGAAATCACCAACCGTCTGAGCGGGAGCCGTATAGGGCGCACCCGCATCACCCTTTCGAGAAGAGCAGCCAAGCTCAAAAGCAGCTCGCTCGATTTCGCGCTGGAACGCCACGCCGGCAAGTACGTCATCACCGGGGAAATCCTCGGGCTCGATACCCACGAGCAGAGCGCTGTTGGCATTGCGGCCATCGCGCGCAAATCGGCTCATGCCGTTGACGCACACGCCGCCCTCTTCGCTAGCAGCGGCAACCACTTCGCCACCGGGGCACATGCAGAACGTGTAGACACCGCGACCTGACTTCGTGTGAACAGCCAACTTGTAGTCAGCAGCACCGAGCGCAGGATGGTTGGCAGCATCGCCATATTGCGCACGGTTCATAAGATCCTGCGGATGCTCAATACGCACGCCAACAGCAAAGGGCTTGCGCTGCATCTCGAAACCACTGCCGTGAATCATCTCGAAGGTATCGCGAGCAGAATGCCCGCATGCAAGAATCACGCGGCTCGTCGGCACCTGGGAAAGCTCGCCCGTACGGAGATCGCGCAGCGTAACCCCACAAACGCACTTATCGGACCCATCGCCCTCAAGGCAGATCTGCTCCATAAGCGTATTGAAGCGAACCTCGCCACCCGCCTCGATAATGGAAAGGCGAAGATTGCGCACAACATCAATCAGCTTGTCGGTTCCAATGTGCGGCTTCGCCTGCCAGAGAATCTCCTCAGGAGCACCAGCAGCCACGAACTCCTCGAGCACATGGCGAATATGCGGGCTCTTCGTGCCCGTATTCAGCTTTCCATCGGAGAAAGTTCCTGCACCGCCCTCGCCAAACTGAATGTTGGTGTTGACGTCAAGCGCACCACCCTCATCGAAGGCGGCAATGGCCTGAGCCCTCTCCTCAACACAGGAACCGCGTTCGACCACAAGCGGAGCCATGCCAGCGCGCGCGAGATACAGCGCGCAGAACAGACCCGCCGGGCCCGTGCCCACGACAACAGGACGGCGCTCCCCCGAGGCGACAAAGCGCTCCTGAGCATTCGGGATATCCAAACGAGGCGCATGCTTAGGCTCGGAAACGTTCACGCCCTTCATCGAAGACAAGCCATCGAAGCCGGGCCACAAGGCGTCATCGACCTCAACCTCAAAGCTTGCAACAAAGTGCACGTTCGCCTTCTTGCGCGCATCGACACTTCGCTTGAGAAGACGGGCCGAGAGAATAGCCGCGGGTTTCATACCCATCGCGCGGGCGATCTCTTTATTACGCAAGCGCTCGCACTCGGGCAGTGCCGCATCAAGGGAAAGCGGCATATTCGAGACATGGACTAGCACTCAGCGCCTCCAATATTGTCTTCATCGGAATTTCTCAACGGCCAGGAGAGAACATCCTCGCCCATCAGGCGTTCGACAGCCGAGAAACCGGCGACGGCACCGCTCGTCCAAGCCCAATGCAGATTGTAGCCGCCGCACGGAGCATCAACGTCAAGCGCCTCGCCCGCCGCAAACAGGCTCGGCACATCAAGGGCCTCCATCGTATAGGGGCTGAACGCGTCAACCGAATAGCCGCCTCGACGCACCTGGCATTGGCGCTCATCGGCAATGCCCTCAACCGCAAAGGAAAGATCCTTCAATGCACGAATGACATCAGGCGCCTGGGCTTTCGCAAGAACAGAGTCCTCGGAATAACCAGCATCCTTAAGCAGCACGCGAGCAACCTGAGGCAGCACCAAGCCATCAAGGTAGGTTCCACAGGTAAGGGAGCCGCCATAGAGGGAAGTCAGCGTTTTGTAACGCGAAAACGCGAAGGGCTCAACATCACAATCGCCCAGGAAGGGCAAGAGATCAAGCGCGATCGCATCCCCCGCTTCAGCGAAACGGGAAAGATTGAATATGGCAATGCCCGAAAGACCGTACTTGCGGAAGAGTACCTCGCCCGACTCATGCGCAAGCTGCTGATTGCCACGCACGAGGCGAGCTTCGCAACGCACTCGAATGTTATCGAGCTGGCGAGCCAGATGGGCTTCGGTGGCCAAGGGGCCCAACACGGCACGCGGCTCACGATAAGAGAAATCGCCAGGCAAAAGCTTACGGGTAACCCCACCACCGCAGGCGACGATAACCGAATCTGCGCGTTCAAAAGAGCCGTCAGCCATACGCAAGGTGAACTTTGAGCCACCCTCGCGCGGCAACTCGACAGATTCGACCGCCAACCCGCAACGCTCTTCCACAGCATAGGCACAACAAGCCCCACGCAGCACATCAAGCACCGACGAAGCCTTGTTCGCATACGGGTAAAGACGACCTTCGCCCTCCTCGCGCCAAGACAGACCGAGAGACGCGAAGAAATCGAGCACGGCATCTCCGCATGCAGGATGATGGGCGCGACCCCTGCGCAGCTTGTAGACGTCGGCCAAACCCTCGAAGGCCGACATGGCGCACGCGACAAACAAGCCGTTATGGTACAGATCGGCCGGCACTTCGGAATTCGAGAAATTGCAGCGACCGTTTCCCGTGGCCAGAATAGAACGGCCGACGCGCTCGTCGTCCTCAAACACGACAACGCGAATATCGGCGCCTGCACGACGCACAGCACGCCCAGCCGCAATAGCGGCAGCTAAACCGGCGGCACCGCCGCCTATGATTGCGAGAGTCTTCATGGCCTGCATTATACCCCACCCCTGAAAGCAAAAAACTTCGGGCGGCCGGGGATGCACACTCGCATCAACCCGAAACCGCCCGAAGCCCTAGCTTTTTTGAAAGGTTAACTATCCCGAGTCAACTACTTGCTCTCGACGACAGGAATCTCCTCGTCGAACTCCTCTTCGAGGTTGCCGTCGTAGACGTAGTGCTTCGTCTCCTTGGCAATAAGACCGGCAAGCAGCAAGCAGGCAATGATGGTGGGGATTGCCATAAGGGC
>JAFYTB010000230.1 GCA_017559045.1 Eggerthellaceae bacterium
CACATGGGAGCGGGCAGAACCTACCTCTTCCTCGATGAAATCCAGCGAGTGGAGGGATGGCACGATGTCGTAAACTCCTTGCGCGTCGGTTTCGACTGTGACATCTACCTTACCGGCTCGAACGCCTTCCTGCTCTCCGGCGAGCTTGCGACCTACCTATCCGGCCGCTACGTGGAGGTGAAGATGCTCCCACTGTCTTTCCGGGAGTATGCGAACTTCTGCGGCCTCCACCCCGCCGAGGGCAACTCCATCATGCTGCGTGAGGGGGGCGACCCCGTGCTGGCCGACGACCTCGTAATGCGGTACCTGCGCTTCGGTGGGATGCCAGCCATAGCGTCGCTCTCCACTACGCAGGCGCAGCATGAAATGTACCTCTCGTCGCTTTACGAGACCGTCGTCGTGCGCGACATCTTCGACCGGGAGCGGAACGCCACCGAGCGAGCCATACGAAACCCCGATGTGCTGAGGCTCGTATGCGAGTTCCTAGCTGACAACGTCGGCAACACGATGTCAGCCAACAGCATGGCCAGCGCGCTTTCCCAGGTTACCAAGATTACCGACAAGACCGTGGCGGCTTACATGAAGGCGCTCAACGACGCCTACGCGTTCTACCCCGCGAAGCGCTACGACCTGCACGGCAAGGCGGTGCTGCGCACGCTGCCCAAGCAGTACATCGTCGACACCGGCCTGCGCTCGTACCTGATGGGCTACCGCGACTCTGATGTTGGACGGGTCTTCGAGAACTCCGTGTACCTGCAGCTCGTGCATGACGGATGGTCCGTTCACGTCGGCAAGCTCTACCAGAAGGAAGTCGACTTCGTCTGCCTGCGTGAAGGCGAAGTACTCTACGTCCAGGTGGCGGACTCCATGGCGGATGAGGCGACGCGCGAGCGGGAGCTTGCCCCCTTGCGCGCCATCACCGACAACCATCCGAAATGGATTATCGTTCGGCAGGGTAGCTACCCGTCCGACGTCGATGGGATCCGCATAGTGCGCGCAGCCGACTTCTTCCTACGCGCAGAGGGGTAGCGTTCTAAGGATTGCAGATTGACACTTGGCAGGTGGAAGGCCTGACGATGCTAGAACAGGAATAGGAGCAGAAGCAACGTGAATGCCGGAGTTGTTGCATGTGCGCTGGTTATGGCGGTCTGTCTCGTCGCCGGGATATTGTTTGCCCTGTTAAAGGGTAAAGCTGCCATACTCATTTCCGGCTTCAGCAGTCTGCCTGAACGCGAACGGGCACGCTATGACCAAGAGGCGATGGCGCGAGACATGAGGAACGCGTGCTTCCTATGGGTTTTGATCATGGCGGTAGGGTGCGCACTGTCGCACTTCCTGTCGCCTTACGCAGCAATAGCTGCTTTCGTGGTTTGGCTTGCTCTGCTTTTCAAAGACGTGCGCTCAGATGCTTCAAAAGCCTTCGAGAAATTTCGAATGCGTTAAGCGGCGGTAAGTTGGGTGCATCGTCAGTCTGCATAGTTTGTTGAAATGGCTTTCGAGACGACCGTTTTCAGAGGTCTTGCACAAACACTGCGAGGGGGGAATCGAAAACGCCGATTTTGAGCAATCGGGGGGAAATCGGGGGGAATGCTAGAGAATACCAGCTTGCACGTGGCGATAGAAGGCGATAGCAAAATCGGGGTTTATCTGGTGTTTTGGTTTTACAAACGGGAGAAAAGAGACGTCCCGATAGTGGAGACGCCAGCTCATAACCCGAAGGTCGTCGGTTCGAATCCGGCCCCCGCGACCAAAATCAAGTCCCTGACCTGCGAAAACGGTCAGG
>JAFYTB010000022.1 GCA_017559045.1 Eggerthellaceae bacterium
ACACCAAGCAAGTGCCTCTTCGGCCTCATCCAAATGCGCATAGCGGTTCTTCGACTCACAAGCCTTCACACGAAGGCCAGCTTCAAGGCGAAGAGCCGCTTCATCACGCCGTCTGTCTTCGGCGGCAAAAATATCATCGAACGAATCGCCACCGCTCAGGCGCGACTGAAACTCCGCCTTCTGGCGAGACCAAGCTGATCGCTTCTTACTTCCCATAACCTACAGCCCCTCAGGCAGCACGCCAGTTTCAAGAAGCTGGAGGAATCCAGCCTCGTCCAGCACGGGCACACCAAGCGCAACAGCCTTGTCGTATTTGCTGCCCGCCGCTTCACCGGCGATAACGCAGCTCGTCTTCTTCGAAACGCTACCCGAGACCTTCGCACCGCGAGCCTTGAGCTTCGCGCCGGCCTCATCGCGCGTCATTCCGCTTTCAGTCAGACTTCCCGTAAGCACAAAGGTCAGGCCCTCAAGCGTCTGAGGCAGCTGCTCGGCAGGATCAGAAAGCGCCTCCTCGAGCACCACGCCCGCCTTATCCAAACGGTCGATAACGGCCATGTTGTCCGGCGTTCTCATGAACACAAAGATGCTGTGCGCAATCTTCGGACCCACGCCCTCGACTTCTGCAAGCTCTTCCTCAGTGGCGGCAGCAAGAGCCCGAATGCTACCGAATCGAGCGCCCAGCACCTCGGCAGTAGTCTTGCCGACATGGCGCATGCCAATACCGAACAGCATGCGCGACAGACCGCGAGTGCGGCTGGCGTCGATAGCCGCAACCAGCTTCTTCGCCATAACAGCACCCAGGCGAATGGGCTCGCCCTCTTTGTTCACGCGACCCATATCGAGCATCGACAGCTCGACCTCGTCGAGCGTGTAGTAATCAGCTACATCGGAAACACGTCCACTTTCAACCAAGCGCGCGATGATCTCGGTGCCCATGCCATCAATATCCATGGCGCCACGGCTAGCCCAATGCTCCAAACGCTCAAGCGCCTGCGCGGGACAATCAATGGAAATGCAGCGGAAGGCAACTTCGCCCTCTTCGCGAATGATGCCCGAACCGCAGCTCGGGCACTGCGCGGGCATCTCCCACGGCTGCGCACCTTCAGGACGAAGCGACTCAACAGCGCCAAGCACCTCGGGAATAACATCGCCAGCCTTGCGAATAATGACCGTATCGCCGATGCGCACATCCTTGCGGCGCACCTCATCGAGGTTGTGAAGCGTCGCACGAGCAACCGTGGATCCAGCGACAACCACAGGTTCAAGCTCTGCAACGGGAGTGAGCGCACCCGTACGACCCACCTGAACGGTAATATCGCGCAGAAGCGTAGTTTTCTCCTCAGGCGGGAACTTGAAGGCGATCGCCCAACGAGGTGCTCGAGCCGTAAAGCCAAGCGCGGCCTGCTGGGCAAAGGAGTTGACCTTCACCACCACGCCGTCGATCTCGTAAGGCAGCTGACCGCGACGCTCAAGCGCCTTCTCACAGAACGCGTGAACCTCCTCCGGGGTCTCGCAAAGCGCGACATCAGGATTCACGTGGAAGCCAGCATCACGCAGCCACTGGAGAAGCTCCCACTGCCCCGAAGCGTCAAGCGCGGCCTCGTCGGCCACGGCGTACATGAACGTGGAGAGATCTCTGCCCTGCGTGATCTTCGGATCCTTCTGACGAAGGCTACCGGCGGCAGCGTTACGCGGGTTCGCGAAAGCCTGCTTGCCATTTGCCTCAGCAGCGGCATTAAGCTTCTCGAAGCTCGCCTTCGGCATGTACACCTCACCGCGCAGCTCAATCGAGCCAGCGCGAATCGCACCCAGCGCTTCCTCACGAAGTCTCAACGGAACGTCGCGCACCGTGCGAACATTCGCCGTCACATCCTCGCCCGTCGTTCCATCACCACGCGTAGCCGCGCGAACGAGAACGCCATCCTCATAGGTAAGCGCGATGGAGGAGCCGTCGATCTTCAGCTCGCAGCACACGGGAGGCATGGTTCCATAGGCTTCGACCATGCGGGCAATCCATGCATCAAGCTCATCGAGGTCCATGGCGTTATCAAGCGAGTACATGCGCTTCTCGTGGCGAACCGCCGAGAACTGCTCGCCCACAAAACCGCCCACACGCTGGGTGGGCGAAGAAGGGTCGGCCAATTCGGGATGCAAGTCCTCAAGCTCGCGAAGTTCGCGCATGAGGGAGTCGAATGCAGCGTCGGAAATAGCGGGGGCGTCGAGCGCGTAATACAGATACGTATGATGCTCGATCTCACGACGAAGCGCCGTCACGCGCTCTGCAGGGTCAGACGCCATCTCGGCAAGCTCCTGCTCGCCAAACAAGCTGATCTGATCCTCATTCGCATGCGATTTCGCCATGTCTCCCCTTTCGCCTTCGAAACGTGTATCCATATTGTAGCCGTCTATGCCGAAGCAAGCGCAAATTGGAAGATCTTCGAAAGCCGGGAATCGTCACAGGACAATGGGTCTGCCGCAACGCGCCAAACGCCGAAGAGAGCAAGCAGCAACACGCCAAACGTCAAAGGGGCTAAGCCGCAGCGTACCGAATGCCAGAGGATCGCAGCCGCAGTACGCCAAACACTACAGCGCGCCAACAGCTGCAGGAATTGCCTCGATAAGGTCTTCAGGAGTTGCGCACAGCGCAGGCATGCGCGATTCACACGCCAGACCAGCACGAGCGTGCAATTCCGCACCAAGCACTGCGGCATCGAAAGAGTCAACGCCCTGAGCCATCAAGGCGCCCACCATGCCGGCAAGCACATCGCCCGTACCTGCCTTCGCCAAAGCGGGCGTTCCGCACGTGATGGCAACAAGCTTCTCGCCATCGGCAACATACGTATCAGGACCCTTGAGAACGACGACGGCGCCGTAAGCCTTTGCAAGAAGTGCGGCGAGCTCAGGTTCGGAATCAGCCTCGATACGCGCAGCCTTCGCCAAGCGCGCGGCCTCACCGCCATGCGGCGTAAGAACCGTAGGCAGGCCCGCCTCTGCTCGGTTGCGAGCAATAAGCCTTCCCTCGCCCGTTGCGAGTGCGGAAAGAGCCCCACCATCGACAAGAGCGGGTGCCTGGGTCAGACGCAGCGCCTTAAGCGCAAGCGCGCGGCAGGCAACATCTTCCCCATCAAAGCCAGGGCCGATAATGCAGGCAGCCGGCTTACCGGGTTTGCTTACGGGTAAATCAGAGGGAGCCAAAGCCTCCCACGACGAAACCACCAGCGAGGGGCGATAGCTCTGCACGACGGGAACCGCTTGCGGGTCGCAAATAACTTGCACATAGCCAGCTCCAGAACGCTGAGCGGCATAAGCTGCAAGGCACGCCGCACCCGGATAGCGAGCGCAGCCCGCAAGTACCACGAGCTTTCCTCGCGTGTACTTGTTGGCACGAGAGTCAAGCTGCGGAACAAGAGAACGCAGCTTCTCATCAGAATAGGAGGCGATCACATCCATGGCACCCTCCACAGCAGCGGCTAGAACAACTTCGACTGATCGAGAGATTCGGCAGCAGCGTCAACCACGGCAAACACTGCATCAGCCCCAGACTTGTCAGTCTCAGACGGGTTCTCGGCAACGGTCGTCGAAGGCAGGTCGTCAAGCATGCCGCGAGCTTCCTTGAACTGCTTGGCAAGTTCTTCCATGGGATCGACGCGCTTCTTAGCCGCAGTCACGGCATCGTCGGTGATGGCCATCGCGCATGCAACCGCTTCAGTATGGGTAAACGAGAGCGAAATGGGAATCTCTCGCACGCCCTTCTCGCGAGCAACCTCACGCGCACGGCCGGTGAGCACCACGTAGGGACGACCCTTGCTCGTGCGGCGCACCTCGATGTCGCGCACCCAGATGCCCTCATCAAAGCCCGTGCCAAGCGCCTTGAGAACAGCTTCCTTCGCCGCAAAGCGCGTCGCATAGTGAACCTCGGGCTGGGCCTTGCTCTCGCAATAGCTGCGCTCGGCCTCAGAGAACGCACGCTGCGCAAAGGCAGGGGTGCGCTTGAGGATCTTCCTCACGCGGGCGATTTCGACAATGTCAACGCCAAGACCCACCTGGTCACTGGGAAAGGATGCTTCACGGACTTCAGTCATGCGACCTCGAACTCTCAGAAAATCTGTCGGCACAATTTAGATAATTATAGCCGTCACGCACGCTATCGAGACAAGCGCTCCGCAGCCTCAACGACATGCTTGGCAAGCACTGCGGTAGTCACGCTGCCAACTCCGCCGGGAACGGGCGTGATAGCGCCGACGATAGGCTCAACCTCATCGAAACGAGCATCGCCAACAAGCTTCTGAGCCTCTTCATCCCAATTGATACCCACGTCGATGACCGTCTGGCCCTCGCTCACGGCGTCTGCGCCCAGTACGCCGGCACGACCAGCCGCAACCACCACGATGTCGGCTCGACGGCACACGGCGGGCAAATCCCTCGTCCTCGTGTGGCACATAGTCACCGTAGCATCAGCAGCCTGCAGCATCAGAGAGACCGGTCGGCCGATCACCAGCGAACGGCCCACAACCACAGCCTCAGCCCCGGAAAGCTCGCATTCATAATGCTTGAGAATCTGCATGCACGCATCAGCCGTGCAAGGCGGAAAACCCTTCGGCCTGTTTGCGAAGAGGCCGAACAAAGAGCCTTCGGTGATGCCGTCGACGTCCTTCGCGGGATCAAGCGCAGCGCAAGCGGCATCCTCGTCGAGCGTCTTCGGAAGTGGACGGAACATAAGGCAGCCATACACCTCAGGATCGACATTCACCTGCTCGAGAGCGGCGATGAGCTCTTCCTGAGTGCAATCTTCCTCCAGCAAGATCTTCCTGAGTCCCAGGCCAAGCACCTCGCAGCGCTTCACGATACCGCGCTCATAGGAAAGATCCTCTTCGCGAGCACCCACACGCACAACAGCAAGCGTCGGCAAAACGCCAGCGGCCTTCAAAGCATCAATGCGAGGAAACAAACCCTCGGTGATAGCGTCGGCAACCGGCTTGCCCTTGAGAATATTCGCCACGGTGTTCCTTCCGTTAAACAAGTCAATCGAAGAATTAAGAGTCAGCCCCAAATAAACATGGTCGCTGGATCAAACTCAGCAGCACGCCCTAGCCACGCAGCTCGGCCGCAACCTTGTCGGCAAGCGCCTCGGCACGCGGCACAAAGGCGAGCAGCTCATCAGCCTCAGCCTCTACAGCCGCCGCAAAATCACGATCAAGAAGGCTGCTCGTATTGATGAACACGTTCATGGATGCCGCACGCAGAGCCGCTGCAGCACACGCAGCACCGCATCCCACGTCGCTCACGAGCAGACGGCTTCCCTTCTCGCCCATCTCCTCAAGCAGCTCAACCGAGTGAGCGATCTGACGCATCATCTCAAGCGGAGCCTCGAGCGCACCCTTCGTGCAGCGCTCAAGCTCGGCCTCGCGAGAGGGGTCTTCCTTCGGAATACCATATGCCTGAGACAGCGGATAGAAAGCCTCCGCGTCCTCATCAACAAGCTCAAGCAGACGCGCGCGAACAGAGGCAGCCTCAGCAAGCATGCGCTGCACGTCCTCCTCATACTCCGCGTACTTCTTCTTGCCAGTCGTGAAATTGCCAACCATCGAGCAAAGCGCAGCGCCAAGCGCACCGACATACGCGGCCGCACCGCCACCGCCGGGCGTGCTGAGCTTGGCAGCCAGGGCATCGGCGAATTCCACGCAGCTCTTACTCATCATCGAATCGGCCATGAAGCCTCCGAACGTCATCACGGCAATGGCTGCCGTTGAGGTGAATTTTGGGGATCTGCTTTATCTTACGACAGCGCTACTCATCCCATGCCCTACACCTTCTGCGGAAGCGCTGAATCATCTGCAACCGCCACAGAGCCCCTTCAAATGACAGCTCGCTCCAAACCGCACACGACGAAGCAGCTCAGCACGAGCCACAGCATCCGCCGCATAAACAGTCTTTTTATACATATTCATCATTATGTATAAATGCAATTTCGAAGCCCCTTAAACAAACTCCTCTTTTCGCCCAAACAACCGACATATCGACGTTTTTGAAAGTCCATGTGCTACATTTACGCATCGTTCGCCTTGGGTAGATCCGAGCCTACTCGTACCAAAAGTCGGCGCCTAAGGCCTTGCAAATTCCTCAAAACGCCCTACTAAATCCATGCGTTTTGACTCCGCGAGCACTCGAAAGGCATCCTCTTGAAGACGGCGTCGAACAAACATAGCTTCGTCACCGAACTGACAGACGTTTTCAGGCTGTACGGCCTCTGCCTTCTGCAAATCTGGACCTACTTCACCTTGCGCAGCCTCGGTTTCTTTGCCGGCAAAGCAGGTCTTTCGCTCGACCTTGCCAGCATGAAAATCGCCTTTTGCGTCGTATTCGTATTCGGTCTTGTCTTCTGGATGAGCGCGGGAAAGGACAAGCTGCTCCTTAAGCGCCCCCTTTTCGCGAACGCCTGCCTTAC
>JAFYTB010000231.1 GCA_017559045.1 Eggerthellaceae bacterium
GCACCACTTCGCCACCACGTGCCAAGGGTGCGAGAATCGTCTCGAAACGCTTGCCCAGAAGAGTCTTTCGGCGCATATCATCCATGGGGTCGACGATAGCCTCGGACGCATGCACGCCGTGGAAGACATCGAACACCATGTCGCCCGCAATGGAACCATCGGCGTTGTAGTAACGGCGCACGTCAAGCACGCCAGGCGTAGTCAGCTTTGCCGCCGTCTCGGAGATCTTGAGCTTATCGACCCACTCCCCCGTCTCGGCATCGCGCACCGCCGAAAGCTTGTACACACCACCGAGCGTGGGCTGATCGTAAGCAGTGGCAAGCTTGGTACCAACGCCGAAGGAAGTAGCCGGCGTACGCTCCTCAAGAATAGCCTTGATGGCGTACTCATCGAGATCGTTGGAAAGCACAATGCCGCACTCGCTAAGACCCGCCTCATCGAGCATGGTGCGCGCCATCTTCGCCAACCAGGGAAGGTCGCCCGAGTCGATGCGAATAGCAGAGAGCTTCTCGCCGCGATCGCGCATCTCGAGACCAACCGTAATGGCATTGCGAATTCCCTCGACAACATCATAGGTGTCGACCAGAAGCACGCAATTATGGGGGAAAGCCTTTGCGTACTCACGGAATGCCGTCAGCTCATCGTCAAAGGACATGACCCACGAATGAGCATGGGTTCCAGAGACCGGAAGATCGAAGACGCGGCCGGCGAGCACGTTGCTCGTCGACGCACAGCCGCCCACAACGGCAGCACGGCTTGCCCACACTCCGCCCATTCCCTGGGCGCGACGAAGGCCGAACTCGGCAACCGGGCGACCCTCGGCAGCGCGGCAAACACGCGCGGCCTTCGTGGCAATAAGGGTCTGGAAGTTCACGCAATTCAGAAGGGCCGTCTCGAGCAGCTGACACTCAATGATGGGGCCCTTCACGCGAACGATCGGCTCATACGGGAAGACCACGGTTCCCTCGAGCACGGCGTCAATGTCGCACGTCAGGCGGAAATCAGCCAGATATTCAAGAAAACCCTCGCTGAACAGAGGCTTTCCACCTGCGGTCTCAATGCTTGCCAGATATGCGATATCGCCCTCGGTAAACACGAAACGCTCGATCATATCGGCAAGCTGAGCCATGCCACACGCCACCGCGTAACCTCCGTTGAAGGGGTAATCGCGGAACGACATGTGGAAACACGCCTCTTCATCTACCTTGCCCGCAGCCCAGTAGCCCTGAGCCATGGTGAGCTGATAAAGGTCAGTCAGAAGCGCGTAGTTGGTATCCATTACTGGGATCCTCCTTGATTCTTGGAAGAATCGCCTTGCGGCTTACGACGGCGGGGGCGGCGATGACGCTGCGCTTCGCCCTGAGAGCGCTCAGCGGAAGCAGCCTTTGCATTGTCGGATGCAGCAGAATCTGCAGCGGGCTTACCCTGGTTCTTTCCTCCACGCAGCGCAGAAGACTTCTGACCGGGACGCACGCTGGGCTTGCCCTGCGAAGACTGATCGGCGACATTGCGAGAAGATCCTTCGCGAGTAGAAGCGGAATCAGCCTGCTTCCTCTCTCGCCTCGTCCTCGAGGAACGGTTCGAACCCTTGCCCTCGGATTTCGAGGACTTGCCCTCAGCGCGCTCTGCACGATCGCCGCGCTTAGGAGCATCAGTGCGAGCGGTTTCTGCAGCCGCAGTCTCACGAGAACCCTCAACGCGATGGCCGCGAGAACGGCTACGACGTCCGGAGCGGGTCTCCCCCTCAGCCTTCACGGAAGAAGACTTGGCTTCGGACTCGATGGGTGCTGCAATGGGCATAACCGACTCGCCCTCACCTGCGGCGATCTTCGTGGATCGACGACGCGGCTTGCGCGTCTCTGCCACAGGCTCAGCCGCCTTCTGAGAAGCGGAACCGCGGCCACGGCGACTACGACGGGAATCAGAGGACGGAGCCTCCTCAGATGCAGCAGGACGCTTGGACTTCGAGGAAGCGTTGCGGCGAACCGCACCCTTCTCGGCAAGCTTGTCGGAACCCGTGAACTGAGACGTCAGGAACGTAAGGGCCTCGACGCCATAACCGGGCACGGACTCAGCCGTTGCTGCCTCCCAGGCCTCCTCGCCAACACTCGTGGGGCGGGTGCCCTCTTCAGCGGGCTCATTGAAATCAGCGAGCGGAACCTTCACAGGCTTCTCGTCGCCTACCTTAAGCACAACGATCTCACGCGGAACATCGAGCTCGACAACCTTGGCGGCGCCAGCAGGAGTCTGGATGGTGGCGTTCATCTTGGGCGCACGGCTCTTGAAATCCTTGTAGGCATCGTATTCGTAACGCAGGCAGCACATGAGGCGACCGCACAGGCCGGAGATCTTCTGCGGGTTCAGCGAAAGATCCTGCTCCTTCGCCATGCGGATGCTCACCGGGCAGAACTCGCCGCCCATGCGCTTGCAACACAGCTCCTGGCCGCAGTGGCCCAGGCCACCCACCATGCGAGCCTCGTCGCGCACGCCAATCTGACGCATATCGATGCGCACCTTGAAGTGGGAAGCAAGGCGACGAACCAGCTCGCGGAAATCGATGCGGTCCTCAGCCTCAAAATAGAAGACCGCCTTGTCGCCATCGAGAAGGAACTCGACGGAAACGGGACGCATCTCAGGATGAGCCTCGGCAGCCATCTGCTTGAAAACGGGCAGGGCCTCACGGCTCCTCTCCTGCATCTCTGCGGCGAACTCGGTGTCCTCAGGCGTAGCAAGACGCAGCACGGGCTTAAGCGGAGACTTCAAGGCGGCGATTTCCTCATCGCTCACCTCGAGAAGATTCGCCGCAGCAACACCGTACTCGGTGCCACGGGCGGTCTCAACCACAACAGGGTCATCCTTGACGATCTCGAGATCGCCCGGATCGAACCACAGGGTGCGGGGGTTATTTGCAAGATTAATCGGTGCTACCCGAACCATCGAAAACCTCTCTCATTTCAAACAGCAACGCGTCGATACACGTTTCTGGGGATACATTATACGAAATGGCCTCATCACAGCGATCCAGCGCCGCGAAGGCCGCAATCAGTCGCGCCTCGTCAGTGGCCATAGCGGCCTCTTCGATATCGCGAAGAACATCAACATTGATAGCAAGATCGGGCGTCGCAGCGCACACCACCATGACATCTCGCATCCACGAGCGCATGATAGCCGTAAGCTGACGCAGGCACTCGGTGGTTTTCGCCGAGAGCTGACGCTTATTACGCGCCTCAATCTGCCTAATTGCCGACTTAGCCAGGAAGTCGGCGTTTTCCGCAAGCTCAGATTCCTGAGCCTCACGAACCACATCGAGCGGAGCCTTCGATGCACTCACCAAAGATGCCGCATAGCTCAAGAGATCCCAGTCATCAGCATGGCGCAGGGACGCCATAACGTCGAGCACCTTGCGACGAAACGCCAGGCGCTCATTACCAGGCGCCTTGAGGAATTCCACCGCACGAGTGATAGAACCACCGCAAGCCTCGATTGCGATTCTCGCATTCTCGAGCGAAGCTCCCGTGTTCTGAACCACGATACCCGCCGCCTCGCTTGCCGGAATGTGGCGGAAAGGCACAACCTGACAGCGAGAAAGGATGGTGGGCAGTACGCTTTCTCGCGTACGACCCAGCAGGATGAGAACCACATCAGCCGGCGGCTCCTCAAGCGTTTTAAGGAAGGCGTTTGCCGCGGCGGTCCCCAGAAGATCGGCGCGATCGATGATGTAGAACTTGCGCGTAGCCTGAATGGGAGCAAGCGCGGTGTCAGCCACGATCTCGCGAATCTGCTCGACGAGGTATCCGTTCGCGCCCGCCGGAGCGTAGTAGCGAACATCCGGGTGCTTGCGCTTCATCACGCGCCCGCACGCCGTGCAATCGCCGCACATGCCGCCACGCGGACCCTTAGGCCCCTTGGGGCACATAATGGCCTGCGCCAGCGCATAAGCCGCCATGGTCTTGTTAGATCCCGCCGGCCCCGTAAACAGATAGGCATGGCTCACGCGACCTGCCGTCATGGACGTGCGCAGGAAATCGCGAACCTGCGGCTGGCCGAGAATTCCGTCAAAGGCGTCAGCCACGCTGCTCGCCTCCCATCGCCTTGCCAAAAGAGCCAGACTGGGCGAAAGGATCATCGAGCACCGCGAAGAACTCCTCGCAGCACACGCTTGCATCGCGCATCCAAGCGAACAGATCGGAAAGCTCGTGGAATATCATGGCCGACGTGAGCGAACGCTCGTTGGAGGAATCCACAACGCGAACGCGATCGGGATCTTCTTCGGCAAGCGCCAGGAAACCCGCAGCAACTCGCGTGTGGAAATCAAATCCCGCAAGTTCGAGCCTGTCGGCAGCCGCACGATGCGCCGCACGAACGAGGCCGCTTTCTGCACTGGAAGAAGCATCTCCAAGCGTCAGAAGAATGGTGCGGTCGGGCACCAAGCCACCCGTCGCAAAACTGTTAGCCGCATCGACGAAAGCCCTATCGAGCCCTCGACCGAAGGCCTGATAGGCAACAGTGGAGTCATAGAAGCGGTCGCAAAGCACCACGACGCCGCGCTCAAGGGCGGGCTTGATAACTTCAGCAACGATCTGAGCACGCGCAGCCTCGTAAATGAGAAGCTCGGCTTCAGGGGCCATCGCCTCATGCGCAGGGTCAAGCACCACGGCACGCAGCTGCTCGCCCACCGTCGTTCCGCCAGGCTCACGCAAGCACAGCACCTCGAAGCCGCGCGCCTTCAGCGCGTCGGCCAGAAAGCGGATATGCGTAGACTTGCCAACGCCATCGCCGCCTTCAAAGGTAATGAATATGCCCTGCTCTCTGCCGGTCACGCCCCGCCTCAATCCTTCCGCTACACGCACGCACGAACCGCAGATGCAACTGCTTCAGCAACGCGGGGGTCGAACGGATCGGGCATGATGAAGTCCTCGGAAAGCTGGTCATCGGACACCAGGTTAGCCAGCGCGCTTGCGGCGGCAAGCTTCATCTCGAGAGTAATGCGCTCAGCGCGAGCCTCCAGCGCACCACGGAAGATTCCCGGGAAAGCGACGACGTTATTCACCTGATTGGGGAAGTCGGAACGACCCGTAGCCACAATGCGAGCGCCTGCCGCC
>JAFYTB010000232.1 GCA_017559045.1 Eggerthellaceae bacterium
CGGAACGGGAAACGATTGAACGAGCAATACGGGCACAGACGCTCACAGAACGGAACGTGCATGTACAGCATGTAAGGCTTTCCGGGCACGGGCGCCGGCATCATGGACTCATCGCACGGCTTGAGCTTCAAGTAGCTCTTCGTGCACTCACGCATAACCGTGGTTAGCATGCGCTCAGACAGCATTCGTTCTCCATTTCCTCAATCGACCACCGCCGCATCGCGATCGGGCGATATCGATACTTTGCTTCAAAAACAGACGGGGCCGCGTCATGCACGCTCGCCGCGAAAAGCGCCAAACGTGCCGCCACGGCCCCACATATTGTCAGGTTAAAAGCTAGCAACCCCAAGCGGCGCGGCCGAGCTGGGCCTTCCTGCCGATGTCGTTGCGATACTGCTTGCCTTCGAAGTTGATGAGATCGCAAGCGCGGTATGCACGCTCGCGAGCCTTCTCGAACGTAGAGCCAAGGGCAACCACGTTCAGAACGCGACCGCCATTGGTAACGAGCTCGCCGTCGGCGTTGATCTTAGTGCCAGCATGGAACACCATGACATCCTTGATGGCCTCAGCCTCTTCGATGCCAAGAATGACCTTGCCCTTCTCGTAGTCTCCCGGATAGCCCTCGCTAGCCAGAACAACAGAGATGGCCCAAGTGTCAGACCACTCGAGCTCGATATCCTCGGGACGACCCTCGGCAACAGCCATCATGACCTCAACGAGATCGCTCTCGAGGCGAGGAAGCACAACCTGGGTCTCAGGGTCGCCGAAACGTGCGTTGAACTCAACAACCTTCGGACCCTGCGGGGTCAGCATGAAGCCGCCGTACAGGGTTCCGCGGTAGTCGGCGGTGAAGGGATCGCGGGCAGTTGCTGCAGCAGACTGCTCCATGATGGCCACCATCTCGGCCATCTCCTCATCGGTAACGATGGGCACCGGCGAGTACACGCCCATGCCGCCCGTATTCGGACCCAGATCGCCGTCATAAGCGCGCTTGTGATCCTGAGCCGGAGCCATGGGGAAAGACTTGCCACCGGTAACGAAGCACAGCAGCGAGCACTCGGGGCCGGTCATGCACTCCTCGATGACCACGGTATTGCCAGCGTCGCCAAAAGCACCGTCGAAGCAATCGCGCACAGCGTCCTCAGCAGCCTCGAGGGTCTCGGCAACGACAACGCCCTTGCCAGCAGCAAGACCGTCAGCCTTGATGACGATTGGAGCACCCTGCTCACGCACATACTCAAGAGCAGGCTCGCATGCATCGAAACGAGCATATGCTGCGGTGGGAATATCGTTAGCCATCATGAATGCCTTGCTGTAGGCCTTAGAGCCCTCGAGCATAGCGCCATCCTTGTTGGGGCCATACACAGCCACGCCAGCCTCACGCAGAATGTCGGCAACACCGGCCACCAGGGGTGCCTCGGGGCCAACGACAACCAGGCCGATCTCGCGCTCGTTCACGAACTCGAGGACAGCTGCGCCGTCCATCATGTCGAGCTCGGGCACGTTGACGGCAACACCGTCAGTGCCACCATTACCGGGAGCGACGTACAGATCGTCAGTGTTAGGAGACTTGGCAAGCGCCCAAGCAATTGCATGCTCGCGACCACCAGAACCAAGGACCAAAATATTCACGTTCGTTCCTTTCAGCGAACCGTAATTTCAAGCATCTGCCATTGTCTCACATTCCCCGAACGATTACAGGGCGTTTCCGCAGATAGCTTGCGTATAAAGACGTACGGAAGACGAGGTCTTACATGTACCCGCCAGCCACAGAGTCATCGATGAAGTCCATGAATCGCGTGTATTCAGGGTTGAAGGCGAGAGTGATATCGCGCGTGGGGCCGTTACGATGCTTCGCCACGATGAGCTCAGCAGTACCAAGATCGGGTCTGTCATCCGATTCGGCCTCCATCTCATCCATGCTTCGGTCGATGAACATAACGATGTCAGCGTCCTGCTCGATGGAGCCCGATTCACGAAGGTCGGAAAGCATCGGACGCTTCTTACCGCGCATCTCCACCGCACGAGAAAGCTGGGACAGCGCGATAACGGGCATGTCCATTTCCTTTGCAAGGATCTTCAGGCCTCGGGAGATCTCGCCAACCTCAACCGCACGGTTTCCATCGCGGCGAGTTTGCGGAGGCTGCATAAGCTGCAGGTAGTCAACGATGATGAGGCCCTTGCCAGCCGCATGGCGCAGCTCGCGGCGAGCCTTCGCGCGGGCCTCCAAGATGGAAAGGCCAGGCGAGTCATCGATGTAGAGCTCGAGCTTGGAAAGCGTATTCGAAGCATCAGCAATGGCGCTCCAATCGCCTTCCTGGATGAAGCCGCCACGAATCTTGCTAAGCGAAACGCGCGCCTCGGCGCACAAGATACGCTGAACCAACTGTCCAGCACTCATTTCCAAGGAGAAGAAGGCGACAGCCGTTCCGGCCTTAGCAGCATTAACAGCAAGATTAAGTGCGAACGAGGTCTTACCAACACCGGGTCGAGCAGCAAGAATCACCAAGTCGCCGCCGCGCAAACCATGGAACAGGTTATCTGCATCCTTGAAACCAGTGGGAACACCCGCCATATGGCTCTTCTGCTCAGCGAGCTTCGTAATTTCCTCGAATGCGTCGGTGAGAAGAGAGTCCATCCTTTGGAAGGTAGAAGACACGCGCTTCTCGGTTACGTTGAAAAGCGTTTTCTCAGCTTCCTCGACAACCGCGTTCAGGTCGTCAGGGGCATCATAGGCTAAGGCCTTGATGCTTGCCGATGCATACACGAGCTCACGCAGAATGGCGTTTCGCTTCACGATGTCGGCGTGGCGATGCCAGTTGGTCAAAGCAAAAGTATTGTCAGCCAGCTCGGCAAGATACGCCTTTCCGCCGGCAGCTTCCAAATGCCCCTTCGCCTGCAGCGTATCCGCAAGAGCAATAGGATCAACGGGAATACGGCGAAGGCAAAGGTCGGTCACCGACTCGAAGATGACACGGTGCGAAGCCCTAAAGAAATTCTCAGGCTTGAGCTTGAGAACAAGTTCCTCCACAGCCTCACCGTTAAGCATGCAAGCAGCCAGAACCGACTGCTCGGCCTCAATGTTCTGAGGAAGCTGCGCATGCTTCATAGCATCGTTGTTATTAGCAGCAGGCTGAACGCCCGCAGCGGCGTTTGGTGACATCTTCGTCATTCCTTCTTGCTCGGCACATAACGTCGGCGATAAACGCCATACGAAAACACACCGCATTAACCGCGGTGCAAGACTGCATATATTAACGCATATTTGCGCAGGTCAGACTAGATTTTCGTCAGCCGACGGCTCTCGCAAGAGCGTCAAAAAAGTTTTCCATGCCGAAAATGGAAAACCCCCTCCGCCTCATCTGGTGCGGAGGGGGTTTTCCCCAATTTCCACGAGTATTCCCCGTGGAAAAGTTTTTTATTGAGCCTTACTCGGCCTCAACCTCAGCGGTCTCCTCGACAGCTGCCTCAGCCTCAACGGCCTCCTCGGCAACTTCCTCGACAAGGTCAGCCTCAGCGCCGACGAGAACGGCGACGTTAGCCTTGATGTCGCGGTAGATGGAGATGACGACCTCGTGAGCACCAGCAACCTTGATCGGCTTGCCAAGCTCGATGCGACGCTTGTCGACCTCGATGCCAGCAGCAGCAAGTGCCTCAGCAACCTGGGTAGCACCCACGGAGCCGAACAGCTGGTTCTCCTCGCCAACCTGAGCTGCAACCTTAACGGTCATAGCGTTGAGCTTCTCCTGGAGAGCGACGGCGTCAGCCATACGGGTCTCCTCGCGCTTAGCGATGTTTGCCTTGCGCTCCTCGAGCTGCTTCAGGTTGCCCTTGGTTGCCTTAATGGCAAAGCCCTGCGTGAGCAGGTAGTTGTTGGCAAAGCCGGCAGCAACGTCGATGACGTCGCCCTCGCCGCCATGGCCCTTAAGTTCCTTCAGAAGAATAACCTTCATGGTAACCTCCTTCGCTTAGCGGTTGCGGCGATCGCCACGGCCGCTGATAGCGGGAACGACATACGGCATAAGCGCCATCTCGCGAGCGCGCTTAACAGCGTTCGCAATGTCGCGCTGGTGCTGGACGCAAGCGCCCGTCACACGGCGGGGCTTGATCTTACCGCGATCGGTAACATATTTACGCAGCATCTGAGTATCTTTGAAGTCGACGTACTCAGCCTTATCCTTGCAGAACTGGCAGTACTTACGACGAGGCTGCTTCGCGTAATCGGACATTGAATTAACCTCTTTCGTTTCGCTTAAAACGGGATGTCTTCGTCATAAACCGAAGAAGAGGCGTCGATGGACGGTGCGGGGGATCCATAGCCATTCGCATTGCCATAAGACTGGCCATACGAAGGAGCAGCGTAGCCCTGATTACCGTAACCCTGGCCGCCGAAGCCGCCAGACTGCTGCGCATCAGCGTTGCGGCTGGACATAAACTCCAGCTCGTCGACGATAACCTCGATCTTGCTACGCTTCTGACCGTCGCGCTCCCACTGGCTCCAACGAAGCTTACCTTCGATGCAGACCTTGGTGCCCTTGGTCAGATACTTGGCAATTGCCTCCGCGCGTGCACCGAACATGGTGCAATCAATGAAGTTCGGATAATCTTCCCACTCATTGGTCTGCGGATTACGGCGACGATCGTTGACGGCAACACCGAAACCAAGAACGCCCATACCGGAACCGGTCTGACGAAGTTCGGGATCGCGCGTCAGGTTACCGCTGATCATGACTCTGTTGATGCTCATTTCGACCTCTTCTCATGCGGAATAGCGCATTTGGGCTATTCCAGATTTCACACTAATCGCGATCTGCGCGACGGACGATCATGTGGCGAACAACGACATCGTTGATACGCAGGACACGATCGAGCTCGGCGATGGAATCAGCGTTTGCGTGGAAATCGATCAGGGTGTAGTCACCATCGGTCAGACCGTTGATCTCGTAAGCGAGTTTGCGCTTGCCCCACACGTCGACATTGTCAACCACGCCCTCAGTTGCGGTAATCGTGGTCTCGATGCGCTTCATGACGCCTGCGCGAGTCTCCTCATCGATAGTAGGAGCGACAAAAAACAGCAGTTCATAAGCCTTCATCAGCTCACCTCCTTTGGACTTTACGGCCCCGGGCTGGTGAAGGCACACACCGGGGCAGGAATTCAGCCTGCCTATTCTAACAAAACGCATTGGGGCGGAAAAGACCTGATTTTTCCACCTTCACATTTGCAACACATGTGATCATCAGGGCTTATAGGCTTTCGCGAACCGCCCAACCCCGAGCTGTCGCCCGGCGCAGCCAATGCCCGCGACAACCCCTTCGGTCCGATAACGAAGCTAGAGACGGAAGGCTCAACGTAGGGCGCTCGAATCGTCCTTCGCAGCGCCCTACCCGAAAGCTTCGCTTGGCCCAGACCTGACCCCATGTCTCGCACTGTTTCGCCAAGGGCTACCTTCTGATACGTTCGATCAGCCGAAGCCAACGCCGAAGCTCATGGCCGAACAATACAGCGGTCGCAACCTCCATCCGTCGCCGCAATCTTGCGCATGCGCCGTCAAGATTTCCTAGATCCATCAATTGCTACGCGCACACGTACGCGCAACGAGACACTCAATCTTCCGACGCATAAGACGAATAGACACAGACGGCATCGTCACCGTGCTCCGCAAATACCGTCGCCACGCCGCACAAATGTCGTTGTGTATAAAACAAAAACCCGCCGCACGTCCCTAAGGCGTACAGCGGGTTTCTCAAGCACGAAATGCGAACGAGCTAACTACAGCTCTTCAGCCACGTCCTCTTCCATGTACTTCTCGTCGATCTCGTCGTCGGCGTACTCGGAAGCGTTCTTCAGGAACATCATGAAGTTCGGAGCCTCGCCGATGTAAGCCGGCTCGTCCTCGAAGTCAATCTTGCCCTCTTCATCGATCTCGTACAGATAGCAGATTGCATAGCCAGCGTCCTCACCGGGAATGCCACCCTCAGCGATGATGGCGTCGAGGTCGCCCTCGTCGGTGTCGATGAAGCCGTCGTAGCAAAGTGCGTAAGCATCTGCACCACGTGCACCCTCAACCGTGTGCTTTGCAGCAGCGAAGCACTCCTCGGAGTCATCGCCAGGATGGGTCTCGATAAACAGGTTCTCCTTGATGGCAAGTGCGGTGAAGGGCACGATGTCAGCGCCACCAACCAGCTTCTGCTTTGCCTCGTCGAGAGCAAACAGCAGAACCTTCTCGAGGGTCTCGGGAATCTCAGGGACTTCGATGTCGTCGCTTTCAACAATACGGTCAACCATGGATGGCTCCTTCTTTGCAGGTAATTGCTTATGGTCATAGTTTACCCGAGAGGTTTGCGACGCGTAAATGAGGGCGGTGTATTTGACATCAAAGCAGCAACTTACGTACCAAAAGACTTTCCTTTTAAATAGCTTTAATTTTTGGCGAAAAAATTCTTGAGCGATGACGACATGTTCGCTATACTACGTATTCGCTGCATGTACAAATGCAGTTTTGCGGAAGCGGAGAGATGTCCGAGCTGGCCGAAGGAGCACGATTGGAAATCGTGTATGCCCCAAAAGGGCATCTAGGGTTCGAATCCCTATCTCTCCGCCATTAATATTCCCGGGTTCGTCCCGTTTGAAAAGGCCGTGCAAACGGCTTTTTTGTTAGTTGGTCATAAATGACCCGCAGCCAGCGTCAGCGAAACAGACGCAACCCCATGCGGAGGGGTGGCAGAGTGGTTGAATGCGGCGGTCTCGAAAACCGTTTTACCAGTGTCCCTGGTAACGAGGGTTCGAATCCCTCCTCCTCCGCCAGATCAAAATGTAAACGCTCCCAATCGGGAGCGTTTTGCTTTTCTGTGGACCATGCCCAAAACAGAGGCCTACAGAAGAAAAAAAGCGGCCCCGGCATTTTGCCGGGGCCGCTTCGCAAGATTGTTTAAGAATTTGCCTTGAGCTTCACAGCAGACAAAGAACTACTCGGCTGCTGCTTCCTCGTCAGATTCAGCATCAGCATCGCTGGTTTCGCCGTCCTGGCCCTCAGCCTCGGCCTCAGCGTTGAGAGCCTCCTGCTCTGCAGCATAAGCCTCCATGTCCACATAGTAGGAAAGGCCTTCGGGCATATCGTTGATCACGATTTCGCTCGTCTCGAGCTGCTCGGTAAGCCAGGTCTGGTATGCCTCCTGGCAGAGCTGCTCGTATGCCATGTCGTAAAGCACATCGTAGAACTCAGTCGGCAGAGTCTCGACGTCGGTGATCTCCTCAGGCGCCACATAGTGGTCGGTGCACATGATAATGTGGATACCGTACTGGCTGGTAACAAGACCGCTGATCTCGCCCTTCTCCAGCTCATCGAGACCCGCCTGGTACTCGGTCACGAACGAAGAGAGAGCATCCCAGCCCACATCGCCGCCGTTTGCGCCGGAGCCATCAAGAGAGTACTCGGCAGCAGCCTCGGCAAAATCAAGCTCACCAGAGTTGAGCTTGGCGAGAACTTCCTGTGCGGTAGCCTCATCAGATGCATCAAAGAGAATATGAGAGGAACGCTTCGCGCCATCAAAGCTGGTGCGGTACAAACCTGCGTACTCCAGAATAGACTCATCGGAGGGCTCTTCATCGCTCTCGAAGGTGTCCTCGAAACGCTGAACCATCAAAGACAGCTCGATGGTCTCGCGGTACTTCTCTTCGCTCTCGAAGCCTGCGCCCTGAAGCGCGGAGACCCAAGCCTCCTCGCTATCGAACTGACCCTTCATGCTGTCGACATAGGAATCAATCTCGGTAGCATCAATGACAATACCAGCGGCAGCTGCACCCTGACGGACCAGCTCCTGCTCGACGAGGCCATCGATAACCTCGCTGCGGACGGTTTCAGAGGTGTATCCGAAAGACTGCATCCAGCTTGCCCAAGAAGCCTCGTCGGTGATGCCGTAGGAGGTGCGGACGGACTCAATGGAAAGAGTAACGTCATCCTCCGCAATCTCGACTCCGTTCACGGTTGCAGCCACGCCACCAGTGAGACCATTCGATCCCTCTGCGGCATCGCTGGAGCAACCAACAAGACCCCACATGCACATGGCGGTCATACCGGCAGCCAGAGCCATCTTCACAATAGAACGCTTCTTCATATACACCTTCCCTTTACATGGGCAAAACCTCTTCGCGATCGGGAAGCGAAAGCCCTCACGCACACGCCCATGATTTATTTCGGCGTGTATTTTGCCACAGCGTTAAAACCTGTGGTACGCATGCACAATATGACCACGTTTCTTCCCCGCGTCTTCGCCAAATGACCACATACAAAGGGCAAAAAATAAGCCCGCACAAGGCGGGCTTATTCATGTGAACTTATTTACTTAGTGCTTTGCAGCCTTCTTGCGGTCAATAGCGGAAAGCAGGCGCTTGCGCAGGCGAATGCTCTTCGGGGTAATCTCGACCAGCTCGTCGTCCTGGATGTACTCCAGAGCCTCCTCGAGCGTGAAGGTAATCGGCGGGGTGAGCTGAATTGCCTTGTCGGCAGAGCTCGAACGCTGGTTGCCAAGGTTCTTCGTCTTCTCGACGTTGACGACCATATCGCCTTCCTTGGCAGACTCGCCAACGATCATGCCCTCGTAGCAATCGTCACCAGGGCTCACGAACAGGCGACCACGCTCCTGCAGCGTATCAAGTGCATAAGCAACCGCCTTGCCCGTAGACATAGCGATAAGACCGCCGTTCTTGCGACCAGCCATCTCGCCAGAGTACGGACCGTACTCCTTAAAGCGGTGGAAGAGAACAGCCTCGCCGCGGGTTGCGTTGAGGATGCGGGTCTTCAGTCCCATGGTGCCACGGGAAGGAATGCGGAAGGTGAGGTGCGTCATGGTGTCGTCGGAAGCCATCTCCTCCATGATGCCACCAGCAGAACCCATTACCTCGATAGCCTTGCCGGCGTACTCGTTGGGGACGTCGACCGTAGCCTCCTCGATGGGCTCGAGCTGAGAGCCGTCCTCAGCCTTCTTGTACACCACGCGCGGGCGGCCAACCTGGAACTCGAAGCCCTCGCGACGCATGGTCTCCATCAGAACGGAAAGATGCAGCACGCCGCGGCCAGCGACCTCGACGCCAGACTTGTCCTCAAGCTCATTGATACGCATGGAGATGTTGCTCTCCTTTTCGCGCATCAGACGCTCCTTGAGCTGACGGGCGCCAACGATCTCGCCCTCGCGACCAACGAGCGGGCTGTTGGAAGCCTCGAACACGATAGCCATCGTGGGCTCTTCAACTGCGATGGGCTCCATCTCGACCGGATTCTCGGGATTGGTGATGATGTCGCCGATATCAGCATCCTCGATGCCGATGACGGCAACGATATCGCCAGCATGAACCTCGGGCACCTCAGCCTTACCCAGGTTCTCGAAGGTGTACACCTTGCGAACCTGAGCCGTGCGCTTCGTGCCGTCAGCCTTAACCACCAGCACCTGCTCCTTCTCGTGAAGCACGCCGCTGCGCAGGCGACCGACGCCAATACGACCCTCATAGCTGCTATGGTCAACCGTGCAAACCTGCAGGGCAACCGGACCGTCAGCATCAGCCTCGGGAGCGGGAACCTCAGCAATGATGGTCTCGAGCAGCGGGACCATGTCCATGTTGTCGTCATCAAGCTCAAGACGAGCGTAGCCATTGACTGCCGAAGCGTACACCACGGGGAAGTCAAGCTGATCGTCGCTTGCACCCAGCTCGACCATCAGGTCGAAGACCTTGTCGACAGCAGCCTCGGGATCAGCGTTCGGGCGGTCGATCTTGTTAACCACAACAACGATGCGCAGGCCGCGGGCAAGTGCATGGGACAGAACGAAACGAGTCTGGGGCTTGGGGCCCTCATATGCATCGACGA
>JAFYTB010000233.1 GCA_017559045.1 Eggerthellaceae bacterium
CCGTTCTTGGCATCGATGCCAGCACACAGCATGTCGCCGCCATACAGCTCGACAGCCTTCTGGGCAAACTCCGGATCGGTCACCAGCTTCGTGCCCAAAACCATGCGGCTCACACCCGCATCAGCCAAACGAGCCATCGTCTCCAGCGAACGAATGCCGCCGCCGACCTCGATCTTGAGCTTCGTACGGGCAAGAATGCGCTCGATGATCTCAATGTTCTCAGGAATGCCCGACTTCGCACCATTCAGATCGACCATGTGAATCCACTCAGCGCCAGCCTCCTCAAAAAGCTGAGCCTGAGCAGCGGGATCCTCGTGATAGACGGTGACGCAGTTGTAATCGCCCTTAGCCAGGCGCACCGCGCGTCCGTCGAGAATATCAATCGCAGGAAACAGATACATAGCCTCTCCTAACCCTCGCGAGCGATGCGCACGAAAGTCGCCAGCATGCGCGCACCCGCGTCAGAGCTCTTCTCGGGATGGAACTGAACACCGAAAGCGCGCTCACCATACTGAACAACGCTCGGGAACGTAATCGAATGGGTGGTTCTCGCAATCGTCGCCGGCGTCTCGGGAGCCGCATAGCTGTGCGTGAAGTAGAAGAACTCGCCCTGGGGAATACCCTCGAAAAGCGGGCCCTCCTCAAACTCGATCGAATTCCAGCCCACATGGGGAATCTTGTAAGCAGCACCCTGCTCATCAAGTCGCGGAAGACGACCCACGACGCCAGGCAGAACAGCAAGGCCTTCGGGACGAATGGGATCCTCGTCCTCACCCGTCACCACTTCGCCTTCTTCGCCCTCTTCGAACATGAGGTGCATACCCAGGCAAATACCGAGGAAAGGCACGCCACGCGCAATCGCGTCGCGAACGACCTCCATCTGACCAAGCTCGCGCATGGTGGCAGCCGCATCGGCAAAAGCACCCACGCCGGGCAGAACAATGGCATCCGCCTGCGCGATGACCGCCGGATCATCAGTGATGATGGCGTCTCCGCCCACACCGATAAGACCGCGCTCGACGCTCTTCAGATTACCCTTGTGGTAGTCAACAACAGCTATCAACGAATGAACCTTTCTCAAAACGGCCCCACGGGAAACCGAAGCAAACCCAGTCAAAGCCCCAGCAAACCCGCAAGCCAAAAACGCAAAGCGACGATCTTACAGCGCACCCTTAGTGGTAGGCAGCTCGCCCGCAATGCGGGGGTTGATCTCGCAAGCCTCGCACAGAGCGCGACCAACGGCCTTGAACGAAGCCTCGATAATGTGATGCGCGTTCTCACCCGCGATCTCGCGAACATGAAGCGTCACGCCTGCGTTCGTAGCCAGCGCAATGAAGAACTCCTTGGCAAGCTGCGTGTCGAATGCGCCAACCATGCCGAAGGGCAGATCGACGTCGTAATGCAGCTGACCGCGACCGGAAATATCAAGAGCAGCGTGAAGAAGAGCCTCATCCATAGGGACAAAGGCAGAACCAAAACGACGAATACCGCGCTTATCGCCGAGCGCCTCAGCAATGGCCTGGCCCAGCACGATGCCGGTGTCCTCAACGGTGTGATGCGCGTCGATCTCAATGTCGCCCACGGCCTTGACCTTCAGATCAAACAGGCCATGACGACCGAAAGCGTTCAGCATGTGATCGAAGAACGGAACACCCGTCTCGGCCTCAACGCGGCCCGTGCCGTCAAGATCGATCTCGACGACGATGTCGGTTTCCTTCGTGGTCCTCTTAACAAGGGCGCTTCTCATGACAAACCTACTTTCCGGAAACAAAATCTTCAAGCGCAGCAAGGAACGCATCGTTTTGTTCGGGCGTTCCGATGGATGCGCGTAACGTGCCTTCGAGCATGGCCGAAGAGCTGAAGTCGCGAATCAGCACTCCGCGATCATACAGATAAGCCCATGCCTGGTCTGCGCCCTCTACCGCGAACAGGATGTAATTCGCATCGGACGGGTACGGCTTCACGCCGGGAATTGCAGCCAGCGCCTCCATAACGCGGCCACGCTCGGCAATGATCTCGTCGATCCTCGCCTCGAAAGAAGCGCGATTCGCGAAGACCACGCGGGCAATAGCCTGCGAAACAGCGTCAACGGAATACGGCTGGCGAACCTTGATGAGCTCGCGAATAACATCGCTATGAGCCATAACGTAGCCCATGCGAACACCCGCAAGACTGTAGGCCTTCGAGAACGTACGCAGCACGATAAGGTTCTTGTGCTCAGCAAGATACGAAAGCACCGAACGGCGGGCGAACTCGAAATACGCCTCATCCACGAGAACCAGAGCATCGGTAGCCTCCAGCACGCGCTGGATGAATTCCTCACGAGCGCATTCGCCAGTGGGATTATTCGGGCTCGTGATAACCACGATGTCGATATCGCCAGCGCCAAGACGCTCAAGCACCGCATCCTCGTCGATGGAGAAATCCTCGAGGCGCGGAATGTTCACCACTTCCGTACCGGTGAGTCGAGCATTGGCGGCATACACGGAGAAGGTCGGCGGAAGATTGAGCATCCTGCGGCCAGCACCACCCCATGCAAGGGCAATGTTGAACAGCAGCTCATCGCCGCCGTTGCCAATAAGCACCTGCTCACGGGTGAGCCCGTTTGCCTCGGCAATCAGATCGCGCAGGTCGTTAGCAAGCGGATCGGGGTAACGGTTAAGCGCAACCGCGGCCACTTCCCTCGCGATTTCCTCGCGAATGGAATCCTCGACATCGCGAGGGTTCTCGTTAGCCGAAAGCATGGCCTCTGCAGGCAGATACTTCGGATCGTAGGGAACGAGACCCTGCAGCTGCGGAGCCGATGCGCGAACGCAATCCATGCTACTCGCCTGCCTTCTGAGCCTCGATGATAGCCATGCGCTCGCGAACGCTCTGAGCGTGAGCCCAAAGACCCTCGTGATCGGCAATGCGCGTCACAGCCTGGGCGTCTGCAGCCAAAGCAGCTGCCGTGTACTGGATGACGCTCGACTTCTTCACGTATTCGTCAACGGAAAGCGGGCTGGAATAACGTGCGGTGCCACCGGTGGGAAGCGTGTGGTTCGGGCCGGCAACGTAGTCGCCCAGAGCCTCGCAGGTCCACTCGCCCAGGAAGATAGCGCCCGCATTGCGAATGCCGCCCAGCAGGTCCATCGCGTTCTCGACATGCATCTCGAGGTGCTCGGGGGCAATGACGTTAACGGCATCGAGGGCCTGATCCATGGTCTCGCAGAGCACGATGAGGCCCTGATTATCCAGAGAAGCCATGGTGATCTCGGCGCGCGGAGACTTCTTCACATGCTCGGCAACGGCAGCCTCAACACGATCGGCGTATTCCTCGCTGAAGGTGACCAGGTAGCAAGCAGCCAGCGGATCATGCTCAGCCTGAGCCATGAGGTCAATGGCCACGAGCGACGGATCGGCGGCCTCATCAGCCACAACGCACACCTCGGAGGGGCCGGCGATCATGTCGATACCCACATCACCGGAAACGATCTTCTTAGCAGCGGCAACATAGGCATTGCCCGGACCGGTGATCTTGGCAACCGGAGCGATGCTCTCGGTGCCGTAAGCCAGCGCGCCAACAGCCTGAGCGCCGCCCACGGTGTAGATCTCGGTCACACCGGCAATATGGCATGCAGCAAGAATCGCGCAGTCAAGCGTGCCATCCTTCGTCGGAGGGGTCACGCACACAATGCGCTCGACACCCGCAACCTGAGCAGGCAGGGCGTTCATGAGCACGGTCGAGGGATACAGAGCACGACCGCCCGGAACGTAAATACCCACAGAATCAAGCGGCGTTACCTTTGCGCCAACAAGAGCACCGTTCTCGCGAACATGGAACCAGCTCTGCTGCTTCTGGCGCTCGTGGAAATCGCGGATCTGCGCAGCAGCATGCTCAAGAGCCGCATAAGTCTCGGGGTCGACAGCGGCAAGCGCAGCCTCGATAGCCTCGGGCTTCACGCGGAATTCGTCCACCAGCACGCCGTCAAAGCGCTCCGTGAAATCACGCAGAGCAGCGTCGCCGCGCTCGCGCACCTCCTCGATGATGGAGGTTGCCGCCGTAAGCGCACCAGCGTTGAAGGCACCCGTGCGATTGATCAGACCGGCAGAGAAGGCCTCCCCCGCCGCAAGCTTCACTCGACGCATGATTTACTCCTTAATCTGAGACGCAAGCGCCTCGGAAAGTTCGACGATACGCGCATCCGTGCGGAAGGCGCAGGTGTTGGCAAAGAAACGCGCCGTGGAGGCCAGAACCTCCTCGACGATACACAAGTTGTTCTCGCGCAGCGTGGTTCCCGACGCGGTGATATCGACAATGCGCTCGGCCATGCCCGTAAGCGGGGCGAGCTCGATGTTGCCATGCAGCTTCACGATCTCAACCTGCGTGCCCGTCTTCGCATAGTGGGCGCGCGTGATGTTGGGGTACTTCGTGGCAACGCGGATGCTTCCAAGCGTGCGGTAGTGCTCATCGATGGCCTCGCTCGAACCCTCGGATTCAGCGACCACGAAACGGCAGGCGCCGAACTTGAGGTCGACCAGCTCGACGACCTCGGGCGATGCCTCGAGCAGCGAGTCCTTACCGCAGATGCCGCAGTCGGCAGCACCAAGCGAGACGAAGACAGGGGCATCGGTGGGACGAACGATGATGTAATCAACACCGGGGTTGCTGATGATGAGCTGACGGCCGGGGTTATCAAGGCCAGTAACATCAAGGCCAGCCTCGGCGAGGCAGGCAATGGTACCTGCATTGAGCGAGCCCTTCGGAACCGCAATGCGCAGAGGACGCGCAGCCTGCTCATCGGAAGCAGCAGCGGCCTCCTTGGCAGAAGCCGTCATGGCCTGCTCAAGCGTGAAGGCGAATCCCGCAGCGGGACGGCTTTCGCCATAAGCGCTGATCATGTTGTCGTAGCGGCCGCCCGAACCAAGCTCGGTTCCCAGATACGGAGAATAAGCCTCGAACACGATGCCCGTGTAATAGTCGAAAGAGCTCATAACCGAGAAGTCGACGAGAACTCGATCGGCAAGACCCGCCTCGGCAAGCAGATCGAAAGTGCGCTCGAAATCATCGAGGCCGTCGATGCAGCCGAGCGGAGCAACGAGAGCACGCACGCGATCAATTGCCTCACGACCACCGCGAATACGCGGAAGCGCGCGGATGGCAAGCGCGTAAGCGGGAGCCACGGAAGAAACGTCCATGCCCAGCTCTTCGCCGTCAAGCGCGGTAAGACGATCAAGCTCAACGAAATTCGAAGCATGGTATGCCTCAAGGACGGCGGCCTTCCACACAGCGGGAGCGCCGGAGCGATTGAGGAGCTCACGCAGAACACCGACCGTTGCAACGGCAAGCGAGAAGCGGTTCACGCCAGCAAGCTGCAGGGCCTCTGCCATAAGGCCGATAACCTCTGCGTCGGCCTCAGGACCAGCCTCGCCGATGAACTCGATGCCCATCTGCGTAACCTCGCGGGCCTCCGCCTGGCTCTTGCTTTCGGCCTCGCGGAACACGCGCTGGGTGTAGCGGAAACGAAGCGGACCGGAAACGCCGGAAAGACGCGTAGCGCACATACGCGCAACCTGAAGCGTCACGTCGGGGCGCATAGCCAACAGGTCGCCACGAGAATCGAAGAACTTGAACGGCGATCCAGGCAGGCGTCCGCCGGCACGCATAACGTCCATTACCTCGAGGGTGGGGGTCTCTATAGGAAGGTAACCGCGATCGGCAAACAGCTGCTGCACGCTGCGCGTAATGCGCTCGCGCACAATGGCTTCCTCAGCCAAAACATCGCGAAAACCAGAGGGTGTTACGAGATTCACGTATCTTCCTTCTACTTAGGGTCGAAGCTCACATGTTAGCGTGAAATGCACGGTATGCAGGGGACGGAGGTTTATTTGTGTCGGATGAGGGGCGTAGTTGGGTGCCGGCTGGGCTCGTGGCTGCTGTCCCATTTTCGCGACAATGTGACAGCAGCCCCGAGGCGGGCTCAGGCGGTCATTGCACCTTCCGCCAAAACTTCCTGCATGACCTCCG
>JAFYTB010000023.1 GCA_017559045.1 Eggerthellaceae bacterium
AGCAGCCGATCCTGCGCAGCAGCTCAGCATGCACCCTGCCGCACCTCTCGACATCGGCGTTGTATCTGTCGATGTCGCTCACGAAGCCGTAGCGAGGGTCGGGTTTGGCGATTCCCTTCTCGTAGAGCCCCGCTTCAAGCTTCTTTTGCTGCTCGCCCCAAGGCATGCCGTTGTTGAAGTCCTGGTAGTAGACATCCCAGTCACATGTCTGACGCGGATCCTTCTTCCTTTCGAGACCTAGCAGCTTCCTAAAGAATCCCATTGCGGCCATGCTCCCTCCCAGTAGCTCATCTGAACGAGTGCGTTCTTGCCGTTGTCCGCCGATGAGGCCTATACCATTGCAGGTAATGCCATCTGCCGAATCATAATGTTTCTTGCGCTTCCGTTTATAAACAGAAGCGCAAGAAACATACTTGTATTAGGAAACAAGTGCGTCTTCCCGATGATGGGCGAGAGAAAGCTTACTTCACCAGGAAGCCCTGTATGCCTCCTCGAGTTCATGACCTAGTTTTTTGGTGGCCCTGCGCAGAAGCTTCGACACGCTGCTGGCGCTTATGCCCATCTGCTGAGCAACATCCTTCTGAGAAAGATGCCCAAAATAGTGAAGGAGAGCGGCATCCATTTCGTCCTTGTCGAGTTTCTGCATCGCGGCTTCCATATCGATAAGGCACGACGTCGTTTCGTAATTCGTATCGACATAAAACAGGCCGCTGTTTCCCTGCGATTCAACGCCCGCAAGGCTACTTTGATTCAGGTGGGAGGTCGACCATGCCATCGACGCAAGGATGGCCGCATCGATCTGATCTGTGGGCACGATTCCGGCCTCGATGACTTCTTGTTTTGTGGGAATTCGACCGAGGGATCGCTCCATGCTTTTGATGCGCAGGGCGTGGTCTTTGGTCTTTCTGGGAACCGAGCACGGCCATGCTCTGTCTCTGAAGTATTGTTTGATGCTTCCGTTTATCACGCAGGAGGCGTAGGTGCTAAACGCCACTTTACGCGTGGGATCGTATCGGTCGATGGCCATCAGCAGGCCGAGCCCTGCCTCCTGGAAAAGGTCGTCGTAGTCGACCCCACGTCCGGAGTATTTTCTGGCATAGAACTCCGCGATGTGCAGATGGTCTCGGTAGATCAAGTCTCTTGCCGTGGTGTCGCCCGTGCTGCGATAGGTCGAGAAGAGCCTCTGCGTGCGTCGGTTCCTTCTACGGGGCACCGTTCTGTCTTTTTGATGCGTTCGAGTGGTGCGGCTTGCCGGATTGCTCAGTTCCGAAGAGGTCCTGGGTGCGTTTTCGTTCATGTTGGCCTCCAATCATCGTTCTGCGTGCTTCTCGCGCTGCGGCTTGCTCTGAGGAGAAAGGGAGAGAGCGGCTTTGTTCTCAGGGCCTATGACCTGGAGTTGTCGTGATTCGCGGCGTTCCTTCAGGCAGGTGATCGGGTCGTCTGGAAGCTGGGCGCTGAGATTCTTGTCGATGCCCATGTCCACCCATAGGTGGGTTTCCATTTGGTCGATGATCTCGTTCGATGCCTTCAGGATTGTGTCGAGCGAGGCGGTCAGGGGCGTGAGCTTCTCGTCTTTGCCCCAGCTCATGATGTAGGGGATGGAGTAGTCGCTGGTATCCAGCCCGAAGTGGTCGCACACCACGAAGGCTGTGCATTCGGCTTGCACCTCGATGTCGTGGCGGGTGAGACCCTTGCCGTCTTCGCCGATGGCGGTCTTGAGCTTGTCGGGCGAGTGGAACTTCGCGTGTGTGACCTCGTGGATCATCGTCTTCAGTGTGTGCTCCTCCGACATGCCCGCCTTCACCACGATCATGTCATGCCTGAAGGAGCATACGCCCTTGGCGTCACCTAGGGGCAAAACTGTAGCTTCGGGTGCGTCACTCATGAAGATGGGGAGCGGCGAGGCGTCACGTATGGCCTGCGCATAGTCGGCGAAATGCTCGATGGGGTTTTTGAGCTCCTGCGCTAGCTCGGGTAGGGGTTCGCCGTCGGTCTGCGAGATATCCCATACCGGGCGAAGCTTGAAGCGTCCGCTGAATCGGTACTGCAGGCGTCCCTCGTCGTCACGTGCAGGCTCAAGTTCGGGTTTGCCGTCGGGTTTAAGAATGGGCTCGCCGTTTTCGTCGAGCTTCTTCTGCATGAGGGGCTCCTTCACCGGCGCCCACACCTGAATGTGCGCGTGTTCGCCCTTCTTGATATGGCGGCCCATTTTGTTCCATGCGCTCGCCGCGCCCACGATGCTCGCGGTCGGGTCCTGAATCATGATGAACAGCAGGTTGTTCGGCGAGTAGCGGTGCAGGTACTTGCCGCAGTTGCGGTTGAATTCGTTCATCTTCGATAGGTAGTTCTTGAAGGTGTCTGAGTCGCGGAAGGAATTCACGAGATCCTTGACCTTGGACTCCAGCTCGTCACGCTGCTTTTGCTTCGCCTCAAGGTAGGCTTGGCGCTCCTCAGGCGTGAATGCCTTCTTCTCTTTTGTCTGTGCGGCCTGCGTCATGGACTGCCTCCTTACCGCGTCGCTTGGTTCTGATTGGGGAAAGGGCGCGCAACCGCCCTCTCAACGGACGAGGCGGTTGCACCGAAAATACGATCGACCGCCTCGTTTTTATCTATGTTTTTGCTGTCTCGCCGTTCATCTATGACGTCGTGGGCGCGCTGCTTTTCCTCGGCCACGCCCTGCACCAGGAGCTCGGGGTTCGCCATGAGCGCAGCGTTGGCGTCCTTGTATGCGAGGAATGCGCCATGGGTGGGCAATGAGTAGGGAATGCCACGTCCCTCGAGCATGAGGACCACTTTCTCCTGCAGACGTTTGCCGGGGGCGTCGGTGTCGAAGGCCATCACGAAGACGTTTCCTGGCTTGTAGATGCCCAGCACTTTCGAAAGCACTGTGGTTGACGTGCCGCCCAAGGCGATGGCGCGACCGCCGGCTTGCTCGATGCTGATGGCGTCAAGCGGTGACTCGGTGAGAAATACCGGCTCTGGGTGATCGGAAAGGGCTGCCAGGTTGAAGAGCGGCTGTTGGAGACCTTCGGGCTTGTAATGCTTGCGTGATCCCTTTTGATCAGGGGCGATCTGCGTGCTGCGGGTCACGTAGTAAGTGGGGGAGAACGGGATAACCGCTTCTTGGCGTTTCGGGTCGTAGCCTAGCTTGAAGCGCTCGATGGTTTCATTGGAGAAGCCACGGTTACGGAAGAAGCTGGTTTCATCCGCATGCTTACGACATTCCGCAATGTAGGAATTTGCTTGCTTCTTCAGTTGCAGGACTTCGCTTTGCGAGGGAGGTTGGGGAATGCCGGCGTCAGACATGTGCATGTTCGCAAGCGGTGTGCGTCGTGCAAGGTCGATGCCCAGGAAGTCGGCCACATGCCGTTCGGATGCGTTGAAATCAGGTAAATGATTAACCAGCTTTGCCAAGTCGAAGATGTCGCCTGTGGCGCCGCAGGCATGGCACTTGAAACGAAGTTCGCCTTCCTGCGTGCGGAATAATCCGAAGGCTGGCGTAAAGTTGCCGTTGTTGCCGGAGCCGCTATTGCAGCAAGGGCAGACGTAGGCGCTTATGCCGAATCGCGGTACCGGCTTGGTCACCGCCTCCACGTAATCGCGCAGTCGTTCTCGCGCAGCGACGCGAAACTTCCGCCGATAGTGGGCGTCCTCGGCGTCAAGGGTATTGAGCTCGTCTTTGGTATTCATGCTGCCACCTTGCCTGCGGTATATGTTCCTGCAGAACAATGTGCCAACTCTTCCTGGTGGAGGTCATCCGCCCCCGCCCAGCAGGAACAATTCAACAATCAGGAGTGTGCCACGCTCCAAGAAACCGCAGGTCGGTAGGCAAAAAGCGTTATTGCCTTGTAGGTGGTTCGAGGTCGAGCTGTTAAGCAAGATGATGCGCCGTCAAATACTCAGAGCGTCCGCGCGCAACGTAAAAAAGCCCTGCAGGGATGTCGATGACTTCCCTGCAGGGCTTTGAGCTAAGGCTGGTTGCGACAAACGCGCAGAGCGAAGGGCGTTCGTACTACGCGCGAAGCGTGTAATTACGAACGCGTCACGTTGCTCTGCGAGTTTGTCCGTTGCTCAGGGCGTAATGGTCTATAAGAGTGCAGCTCGGTGAATCCACCTATCCGCTTTAAAAGAAAATGAGCCTCATGTCTGCACCTCATCATCGGGTGTCGGCGATTTGCTATTCCATCAGCCAATCAAGCACATTCTTCTTCCGAATTCCATCGTAGTCGGCATCGCCGAACAGCGCATCGAGCGTCAGCAGCGTCTTGGGGTAGTTGTCGCGGATCTTGCCGAACGGGGCAAGCTCGCGCTCCAGTACGGACTCCTCCAACGTTGTCGCCGCCACCTGGAAGTACTGCGTTTCCCCAGGGCTCACGGCCACGAAGTCCACCTCGCCGTCGTCTACGTCGCCGACGTAGACATCGTAGCCCCGGCGCAGGAGCTCGAGGTAAACCACGTTCTCCAAAATGTGCCCGATGTCGCTGTCCTTGGTTTTGACCAGCGCGTTGCGCATCCCCATGTCGACCGCATAGTACTTCCCGTGAGTGGTGAGCAGGTGCCTGCCCTTCACGTTGTAGCGCGGCGCGGAGTACAGCACCAGGCTGTCGGTCAGGCCCTTGAGATACTTCGCCACCGTCTTTTGGTCGGCCTTGTTGCCGGCCGACGTCAGGGTGTCGGCGATCTTCTTCACGGAGATCCTGCTGCCTATGTTGTGCAGCAGGAACTGCGTGATCCTCCTGAGTGTGGGGACGTCAGCGACCTTCAGGCGCTCCACCACGTCGCGCACGACGATGGTGTCGTACAGGCTTCTCACGTACTCCTTCGCCTGCTGGTCTCCGATGCCCGTGTTGACAATGAAGGGGAAGGAGCCCCGCGTCACGTATTCGTTGAACAGCGTCTCGCGAGACTTGCCCTGGCTGCCCTCGGCGGAGCAGTACTCTTTGAACGAAAGCGGCAGCATCTTCAGCTCCACGTAGCGGCCCGAGAGCAGGGTGGCCAGCTCGCCTGACATGAAGTACGCGTTCGAGCCCGTGATGTAGACGTCGACGTCGTCTTTGATGAACAGGCTGTCGACGGCTTTCTCGAAGGACTCGACGTGTTGGACCTCGTCTAGGAACACGTAGCTTTTCCTGCCGGGGGTCAGCCGCGACGTGACGTACTCGTAGAGCTCGCGGTAGGAGCTCAGGTGCTCGAACTCGAGGTCCTCGAAGTTGATGGCGATGATCTGGTCATCGCCGACGCCGTTGTGCGTGAGGTGGTGCCTGTACATCTTGAACAGCTCGGACTTTCCGCATCTGCGAACGCCCGACACCACCTTTATCACCGGTTTGTCTTTCCAGTCGATAAGCCAGTTGAGGTACTGGTCTCTCTGTATCCACTTCATGGAAGCACTCCTTTTATATCAAGTATATCCATTGTAATCCCGAATGATTCGTAAAGTCAAAAAACATGGAATGTAATCCATAAATATAGAGACACTACGATAATAAGGATTCTGTTCCTATTTAATAGGAGTTATCCAGTCCGCCAGACCCCTGCCTTCTCCCAAACTCAGATCTTGCTTCAGTTCTCTCGTCGCAGCATAGGTGGGGAAGGAGGAGCTGGCAGAGGCGCACATTTTCCAGGCGTCGGAGCCGAGAGATACGCCACGAATGATTTGCTCGCTCAGCCAGAATCATTGATGGGCGAATGCGCGATTGGACAAGATGGCCCTGGTAAGCAGAGCGTGTAAATTAAATACGGGTCTGGCGCTTGACTGCCTATGAGAAGAATGCGTCCGTCCCCTTCGATGCCTCGTAGGATGTTTGTCCGACAACGAAGACGTAACGAGGAGCCCGATATGCAAGACGTCACGGTTCTGGCAGAGCAGCTATCCGAGAGCTACCTGGCCTTCCTGCGCGAGAAGGAGGACTTCTTCGAGTTCGAGTGCGACTCGTGCCGGCTCGGCTTCGAGGTGATCGCCATGGCGATGTCGCGCGCCCTCGAGAGGTTCGACGACGAGCTGCACGACGCGAAGCCGCCCGGCTGGA
>JAFYTB010000234.1 GCA_017559045.1 Eggerthellaceae bacterium
GATAATCGGGCATCAAGTTCTGACCCATCTCCTTGAAGTAGTACAGCGTCGTTCCGCCACCAGCCTTCTTGGCCTTGGCTTCTTCATCGGAAAGGTCATACAGCCCGGTAAACAGCTTTTTGAGCTTGACGACCTGCCTCGAGACAATCCAGCGGACGAGGCCACCCATCTCCTTGGCAACCTCTTCATTCTGCCCAACCAGCACTTCCTCAAGTTTTCGCAGCGTACCGGCCATGATGACGAGACCTCGGAAGTTTCCACCCTCCGCATCAATACGGGGAGCCAGCATTCCACCCCTACTATGGCCAACAATGAAGATCTTCTCAGGGTCGATCTGCGGATCCTGCCTCAAAATTTCAGAAGCCAGAATCGCATCCTCGACGGTCTCCTCTTTCACGGTCATAGAAGAACCCAAGTTGCGCATCATCTCGCGAGCATGCGAGAAAGAGCGCTTATCGTATCGAATTGAAGCGATTCCATGCTGAGCAAGGCCTTCCGCAAGGTCGCGGAACGGAGTGAGCTTACCAACCTGCTCGTCCATATTGCTCGAACCCGAACCGTGAACGAACACAACTGCGGGCACGGGCTCATCAATGTTGTCAGGAAGAGTCACCAATGCCTTGAGCGGGTACTTCGTACCCTCACCAACCACAACCGGCTTCTCGATCATCAGCAATTTCCTTTCTCGAATACGCGGCAATCGGCCGCTGACCGCAAGCGTCGACTCTAAGCCAGCAGCTGTCGACCGCCGCCAAACCCGCCGCATCCACCAAAGTGATCCTACATCAGCGCGAAGGTTGCAACTATGAAACCAATCGTCAAGAGGGCTCCTCCAATAACGATACCCCAAGCTGCAGGCCTGGCCATATTCAAAGTCCAGCCGATGCCAAAGCGCTCCGGAAGAAAGACGCTCGCATCATCTCGGTTGAAATAAATGATGCCCAAAATCCAATGCTCATCATCGTCGAAAAGCAGCGGCGCATCGAATTCGGCACCCTGCATGCGAGCATGAAGCTTTGAACCAGCCTGGCCATAGACAAGCGAGATGGCGAGAGCCGCAACGACCATCAAGATAGCCAGCACGGCAACAAGGGCACCCATCGCCTCGAGGCTGATAACGCCCACAGCCGACAACACAAAACCTACCCCCACAACAGCCGAGAGCAAAAGACCACTCGCTACGATCATCACACTATTGGCTCGAGCAAACATGCCATATGCAAGTGCGGAGGTGGCAGGAGCGCTCGGATCGGTCGGTCGCTTCGATCGCCCAATCGACCAATGGGAAAAGACCATACATGCGGCCATAAACGCTACGAAGAGGATCGGGAAAGCGAATACGCCCGGACCCTTGGGCATTGTCGAAGTCACCTCTCCGGCAAAGTTCACCTTCATGGGAATCAGGTCGGGCATTTGCGGATAGAAGATAAGAGTCAACGCAAACGTTCCCACAAGAATGGGCAGGTAGAGCAGGTTCCACGCCAAGGAGATAGCACCAGGAACGTCCTCTTCTTCCGCCACAATCGCCGTCACCTGCTGACGCTCGGCAAACCATCCATCCTGCACCTTAATGGCCTGCACCTTACGACGGTTGGAAAGCATAAGCGCAAAGCCAACGATGATCGGAAGAAGCGTTCCAAGCGTAATGACTGCAACGAGCAGGCCCTCACCCGCTTCGCTTGTGCCTCCGAGGTAATACGCAAAGAAAGCCGCAACAAGAACGCTCAGCACCGCAGTCAGAACGCCCATCTTTTTCGAATAGTCGCGCTTAATTGCCACAAGGCGCGGGTCGTTCTGCTTACCAGCAGGAACGGTCACGGCAAAGCACTCATTGCGCCTCATGAGCCACGGCGTAACAGCGAGTAAGCCTCCCGTTACGGGAACGACGGCGAAGAGCATGGCAAACATGATGATCGTATACAGGGTCACAAGATCTCCTCTCGTGTTTTAAAGCCATAGGGAAGAA
>JAFYTB010000235.1 GCA_017559045.1 Eggerthellaceae bacterium
ATGAGTATGATCATGGTTGTGGCCCATGCAGTCGGCTTCCTCACAGGAATACTCATGGCATGCAACCGCGGTCGAAAGAACGTGCTCGTGGCTAGAACAGCACTGATGATCGTCTGCGCAAGCCGTCTCGCGGAGATGGGCCCCCTCGCTAGCGTGATCATGGTCATGCGCGCAAGCGTGTCCATGCGCATGGTCGTGTTTATGGCTATGCGCGTCATCGCAAGCATGGTCGTGACCATGCTCATGCGCGTGGTCATGCGCGTGGTCATGCGCGCAAGCATGCTCGTGGTCATGGCTGTGGTCATGGTTGTGGCCATGGCTATGGTTGTGGCCACAACCATGATCGTCATCATGGTGATGACCGCACACATCGTCAGAGCAATGATCATGATGGGCGGCATCCTCGTGATGACCATACACCAACTCGGGATTAGCCGTGCAGGTAGCGCACTCACCGCCGCAGGCGCAATGATCCTGTTCACACAGCTCGTGAATACGAAGCTTCTGCTCATCTCTGCGAGCAAGACGCAGAACCGCATCGACGATAAAGCCCATCACCATACCGATGACGATCTTCGCGCCCAAGATCTTCGCGATGGTGGTCACCGGAACCTGCTCGGCAATGAAGATAGGAAGCATCTCGTCCGAAGTGGAAAGGAACACCGCAAACAGCGTTCCCAGGGTGACAACACGTCCGGCATACAGAGCAGCGGCGGCGGCAGAAAAACCACACTGGGGCACCACGCCCAGGAAAGCACCCAGGATGGGGCCTGCAGCGCCAGCGCGGCGAATCGCCTCCTGCGTGCGTCCGCCCGTCATATGCTCAAGCCACTCCATGGCCAGGTACGTTACGAAAAGGAACGGAATGAGATACAGCACCTCGGACACCGAATGGCTGAGGATATGCTGCACTATCACGTCAAGCGACTCGCCTGCGTGAGAGACATCATGGGAGTGGGAGTGTTCATGTAGTTCATTCATAAGGGCGCATTATAGTCGACGCACTTCGCGCTTCTCCGCTCGCGAAAACTTACATACAGAATCACCTTTTTGCGTCCGCAGCAAGGCAGCCACACGCGCCAGCCCCGCGCCCCGCCCCACCACAAAGAAAAAACCCGCCGTCTCGAGCTGCGCCCCAAAAGACGCCGCTCGATCAAGCGGGTTTATTAAGCTAGTTCAGCGAATCTTCGCTACGGACTTACTGGAACGTCCTCTTAGTACATTCCGCCGCCGCCCATGGCGCCAGCCAGAGCGGACAGGTCCGGACCATCCTTCGGCTTCTCGTTGATGGTAGCCTCGGTGATGAGGATGTGGCTTGCAACGGAAGCAGCGGACTGCAGAGCGGTACGGGTAACCTTGACCGGGTCGTTCACGCCCATCTCGATCATGATGCCCTGCTCGCCAGTCTTGTAGTTGCGGCCCCAGCCCTTCTCGGCCTTCTTGACCTCGGCAACCTCGACGGAACCCTCGTAGCCAGCGTTCTCGGCGATAGCGCGCAGCGGAGCCTCGAGAGCCTTGCGAATGATGGCAACGCCGATCTTCTCCTCGTCGTCAGCCTCAACAGCGTCGAGTGCGGGGATAGCGTTCACGAGAGCGACGCCGCCGCCAGCAACGATGCCCTCCTCGACAGCTGCGCGAGTTGCCTGCAGAGCGTCCTCGATGCGGGACTTCTTCTCCTTGAGCTCGGACTCGGTAGCAGCGCCAACCTTGAGAACAGCAACGCCACCGGAAAGCTTAGCAAGGCGCTCCTGCAGCTTCTCACGATCGAAGTCGGAGTCAACATGCTCGATCTCAGCGCGGATGTGGCCGATACGAGCGTCGATAGCAGCCTTGTCGCCAGCGCCGTCAACGATGAGGACGGAGTCCTTGGTGACCTTAACGGTGCGTGCGGTACCCAGCATAGCGACGGTTGCGTCAGCGAGGGTCATGCCGAAGTCCTTGTCGACAACCTGAGCGCCGGTAACAACAGCGATGTCCTCGAGGATGCGCTTACGGCGATCGCCGAAGCCCGGAGCCTTAACAGCAACAACGTTGAGCGTGCCACGCAGCTTGTTGAGCAGCAGGGTTGCGAGAGCCTCGCCCTCAACGTCCTCAGCGATGAGGAGCAGCGGACGGCCAGACTTCATGACGTCCTCGAGCAGGCCGATCATGTCGCTGATGGAGGTAACCTTCTGGTCGGTGAGCAGGATGACCGGATCCTTCAGCACGGCCTCCATCTTCTCCATGTCGGTTGCCATGTAGGGGCTGATGTAGCCGCGGTCGTACTGCATGCCCTCGACGACGTCGAGATCCATGCCGAAGGTCTGAGACTCCTCGACGGAGATAGCGCCGTCGTTGCCCACAGCGTCCATAGCCTCAGCGATCTTCTGACCGATGGTTGCGTCGCCAGCGGAAATGGTACCGACGTTAGCGATCTGCTCCTTGGTGGAGACGGGGGTTGCAGCCTCCTTGATGGAAGCAACGACAGCCTCGACAGCCTTCTCGATACCACGACGGATGCCCAGAGCGTCAGCACCAGCGGTGACGTTCTTCAGGCCCTCGGAAACGATGACGTCAGCAAGCAGCGTAGCGGTGGTGGTACCGTCGCCGGCAACGTCGTTGGTCTTAACGGCAACCTCGCGAACGAGCTGTGCGCCCATGTTCTCGACCGGATCCTCCAGGTCGACCTCGCGAGCAACGGTCACGCCGTCGTTGGTGATCAGCGGAGCGCCGTAGGTCTTCTCGATGGCCACATAACGACCCTTGGGGCCAAGGGTGACCTTAACAGCGTTGGAGAGCTTGTGCACGCCAGCGGCGAGACCGCTGCGAGCATCTGCGTCAAACAGAATATCTTTTGCCATGATTTACTCCTATTAGCCTTGGCGAAATTAGCTTTAGCGGAATTTGCCTTTGCAGAATCGGCTTTAGCAGAATTCGCCTTTGCGAAACTTGCCTTTGCAGAATCAGCTTTCGCGGAAAATGTTCTAGCCGAGAACTGCGTACAGATCGTCTGCGCGAAGGATCAGAACATCCTGACCATCGATGGTGATCTCGGTTCCGCCGTACTTACCGAAGACGACACGGTCGCCCTCGACTACCGGCATGGGCATGGGATTGCCATGCTTGTCCAGCTTGCCAGGGCCAACTGCCAGAACGGTACCGGTCTGGGGCTTCTCCTTGGATTCCTTTGCCAGGTAAAGGCCGGATGCGGTTACGGACTCGGCCTCGTCAGCCTTGACGATAACGCGATCGCCCAGGGGCTTAAGGTTCATACGAAACGCCTTCCTTTCAATATCGATGTAAGCATTCATGCTTGAAACCTATGTAACCACTCTCGAAGCGAGAGTGCTAGCACTCTGAAGTTACGAGTGCTAAACAGAGTGTAATCATATCAGCATGCAGGGGAAATTCAACGGAAAATCGGCGCCTGACCGAAGGCTCTACAACCTTTACGACAGGCAGCGCAGCGAGCGGCGAAGCGCGGCACGACAGGCAACGCGGCCCAGCGCCGCGCTGCCTCTTAATAGAACTTTACCTGCGGATAAGGCGGCTCGAGAGCACGCTTGAACGCATACGACGCAGCGCGCGCGAGCACTCGATCAACCTGCTCGCGATCAAAGCCCTGACCAGCGATTTCTTCTGCCGACTGACCATGCTCCATAGCCGCAATCAAAATGCGATCAAGCGTGGGATAGTCGACACCAAGACTCTTCTCATCCTCCTGATCGGGCGCAAGTTCAGCACTCGGAGGCTTGCTCAGCGTGTTCTCAGGAATAGGCGGAACCTCCCCCGCCGCACGCGCCTCTTCATTGCGCCAGCGAGCCATCGCATACACGTCGGTTTTATACACGCCGCCCATGGGCGCGAAGGCACCAGCAGTATCACCGTACAGCGTGGAATAGCCCATCATGGCCTCGCTCTTGTTGCCCGTGTTGAGCATCATCCAACCATATGCATTGGAAAGAGCCATGATGACAACCATGCGACAGCGAGCCTGGGTGTTCTCGGAAGCTAGCCCTGCAAGAGCGCCTCCGCAAACGGGATCAAGCGCACGAACGAAGGCCTCGTAAGGCTCAGTGATGGAGACAAGCGGTGCTTCGATGCCCAAATTAGCCGCAAGCGCACGAGCATCGTCGACGGAATGAGCCGAAGAGTACGGCCCGGGAAGCATGACGCCATGCCCGTGCTCGGAACCAAAAGCGTCAACGGCCATAGCAGCAACAAGCGCGGAATCGATTCCGCCTGAAAGCCCGATAACCACATCGGAGAAGCGTGCGCCATGCACGAATTTACGCAGTTCATCTACGCAGGTGGTGTACATCTCTCGAGGATCCATGAACCCCTCCTCCGCAATCAAGAAACTCAGCGAGCCGACCTACGCCTTGCGAATCTGATCGGCGAGCCAGTTGGTCCACTCCTCAACACCCTGACCAGTGGTGGCAGAGATGGGGAAAATGGGAGCCTGCGGATTAAGACGCGTCACCGACTCAACGAAAGCCTCGTTGTTGAAATTGAACACCGGCATGGTGTCGACCTTGTTCAGGATGACGGCCTCGGCAATCTGGAAGACACCGGGGTACTTGAGCGGCTTGTCATCGCCCTCGGGAACCGACAGGATCATGACCTTGGCGTTCTCGCCCAGATCGAAGTCGGTCGGGCACACGAGGTTGCCCACGTTCTCAATGATGATGAGGTCGAGACGCTCGAGGTCAAGCACATCGATAGCACGCTTGATCATGGCGCTCTCAAGATGACATGCGCCACCCGTGTTGATCTGAACAGCGGGAATGCCCTGAGCCTTGATCTTCTCAGCGTCGACACTGCTGGCGATGTCGCCCTCGATAACGGCGATATTGAACTCGTCACGCAGCGCATCGATAGTAGCCAGGATGGTGGACGTCTTACCCGAGCCCGGGCTTGCCAGGATATCCAGCACGAACACGTGATTCTCAGCGAAACGTGCGCGAAGCTGCGCAGCCAGGGAATCGTTCTTCGCCAAAATGGGCTGTTTCATATCGATATGCATGAGTTACTCCTCGGGAAGATCGACCTCAATGGAATCAATCTGCATCTCGCGGCCGGCAATGAGCTCGGTAACGAAACCGTCGCACTCAGGACAGAACATGCTGAAGCGGTCGTGCTCGTATTCAGCGCCGCACTCAAGACAGCGGCTACACGGACGGATCATCTTCACCTCGAGCTGAGCGCCCTTGGTGAAGGGATCATCGTCGGTCAAAGCCTCGAAGGCAAACTGCAGAGCCGTATCAACCGCCTCGGTCATCTCGCCAACGGAAAGCGACACCTTGAGCAGGCGCGTTGCGCCAGCTTCCAGAGCGGCCGCCTTCACGGAGTCGACGACTCCGGTCATGATGCCAAGCTCGTGCATGTTTATTCCGCCTTACTCCTGCTCTTCAAGCGCGAGCTCAGCGTTCTGCTTGGCAATGCGCTTACGCAGCACGAGGCGTGCGATAAGCAAGCTGCCTTCGTACAGCGCAATCAGTGCAGCGAACATGAGCATCATGGTGATCGGAGAAGCGTCCGGGGTGACCATAGCGCAGAGCACCATGAGGCCAACGTACACCATGCGCCAGTTGTCGCGCATCTTCTTGTACGGAACAACGTCGAAGACCACGAGGTAGAACACCACCAGCGGCAGCTCGAATGCCAGGCCGAAGCCGAGCTCGAACTTGATGATGATGTCAATGTAGGTGGACATACGCGGAGCAACGGTGCCCAGACCTGCCGCCTGATCGGTCAGCCACTGGAATGCAGCGTTCAGGATGACGGCATAGCAGAACACGGTGCCCAGGATGAACAGCGCAACGGCGATAGCAAACGTGGGGATGAACCACCTGCGCTCCTTCGGCTTAAGAGCCGGAAGGAAGAATGCCAGAAGCTGCCAAATGATAATGGGAGAGCAGGCAACAATGGATGCCCACAGGGAGATCTTGAAACGCGTGGAGAATGCCTCGAACGGGTCGATAGCCTGAAGCGATGCAAGACCGCTCTCGGCGTCGACGGGGAGGAAGTCAGCCACGGGCAGAAGCAGGAACTGACCCATCATCGGCGTGGCGAAGTAGAACACCAGGATGCCGATGAAGAGGCAAGCGACAATACGCACAAGGCGCATGCGGAGCTCGCCAAGGTGGTCAAAAAGCGGCATGCGCGCCGGTCCGATAGGCATGATTACTCACCCTTTCCGGTCTCGGCGGCCTCGGGCTGCGCAGCAGCAACGGTGGCCTCGGTCTTCGTATTCGTGCCATACAGCTCAGCAGCCGACGGACGCGGCTTCTCAGCTGCAGGTGCAGCCTCGGCAGCGGGAGCAGCCTCAGCAGGTGCAGCACCCTCAGCGGCGGCCTTCTCGGCAGCCTCAGCAGCAGCCTTCTCGGCAGCCTTCTTCTCAGCGCGCTCACGGTCATAGCGAGCCTTGCGCTCGGAGAAGGTCTCGGCCTTCTCGACAGCCTTCTCAGCCGTCTTCTTGGCCTCCTTGCCAGCCTTCTGAGCGGTAGCAGCAGCGTTGTCGAGCAGGTCAAGCGGGTTCTTGAAGGGATCCTCTGCGTCCTTATCGAACACCTGGCCCTTCAGCACGCCATTCATCTCATCCTGAGCGGCACGGAACTTCGCAATGCCCTTACCGATCGTCGTAGCGATCTCGGGAAGCTTGTCGGGTCCTACTACGAGGAAGCCGAACAGCAGAATGAGGAAAAGCTCAAATCCACCAATTCCAAACAAGGTTGTTTCCCTTCGTCAATGTATGCTTACCGCGAGAAACCTGCGCGGCACGTATCCACAAACAGGCAACGCCCGAGGGCGCACCAAATGAGCATTTTATATCAAATTCGCACCGATGCCGAGCGGCGGGCGATGCTTATTGCAAAAAACGCGAAATGCGCTCCCCCACAGGGGAACGCATTTGTCGAAAAAGTCCTGCTCTAGCGTGGTTCTTCCGCCCAACGCAGAGCTCTCGTCTAACGCAGATCTCTTACAGCGAGAACAGCGTAAGCGCCATGGTCGGGATGGACAGAGCCAGCACCAGGATGAGGCACACGGCGATGGTGAAGATGCGCTTCACAGTTGCCTTACGCTCGGCTTCCTTCTGAGCCTGAATTTCGCGCTGCTTGGCGGCCTCGATGCGGGCTGCCTTCTGCTTTGCCGAAACCTTCTGAGCCTTAGGACCAGACTTCTCAGCCATAGCTTCCTCTCTTTCCTATCTCAACTTGCCGCGGATCTCGATGATGCGGGCAATGTTCTTAGCCACTTCAACGTCAACATGCCAACGGTTCTTCTCGTACAGAAGCTTGCCGTCGACCATGGTCATGAGCACGTCACCGG
>JAFYTB010000236.1 GCA_017559045.1 Eggerthellaceae bacterium
GAGGTCGATCATGGCCATGTCCATGCAGATGCGTCCGCGAACAGGCGCAAGGCCCTCTTTCGTCATCAGGCTATAGCGGTTGGAAAGACGACGCATGAAGCCGTCGGCGTAGCCGTAGGGGACAACGCCCATGCGCGTGCGCTTCTCGGCGGTGAACAGGCCGCCGTAGCTGACGCGCGTGCCCGAGGTGAAGATCTTCACGGTGCTCACGACGGTTTTCATGGACATGACGGGCTTGAGGCCAAGCATCTTGGCGTGTTCGCCATAGCCGTAAAGCAGCAGGCCGGGGCGAACCATGTCCATATGAGTTTGCGGATAAACGGCGGTAGCGCCGGTGTTTGCGCAGTGGCGCAGCGGGAACTTGCGTCCCAGCTTGCCTTCGACTTCCTCGACCACTTCCTTGAACAGCTCGAACTGATGCAGCGTGTAGGCCTTGCTCTCATCGTCGTGCTCGTCGGCCATGGCGAAGTGGGTGAAGATGCCCTCTGCCTCGAGGTTGGGGAGGCTGCATGCGTGGGCGATGCCCTCGACGCCGCGCTCGAAGTGCTCGCCTTCGCACAGATAACCAAGGCGGGACATACCCGTGTCGACCTTGATATGGATCTTGAGAGTGCCGCCGCAGGCCTTCGCTTCAGCGCTGTATTCTTCCGCCTTCGCCTCGCAGGTCACCGTTTGGGTGATGTTGTGGCGAATGAGGTGCTCGACCTCTTCCTTCGGGGTGTGGCTCAGAATGAGGATGGGCATCGTGATGCCGTTGACGCGAAGCTCAACAGCCTCGTCGATGCTGCTGACGGCCAGGTAATCGGCACCGAGCTTCTGCAGCTTCTCGGAGACTTGCACCGATCCGTGTCCGTATGCGTCGGCTTTGACCACGCCAACGAACTTCACATCGGGACCGATGTGCTTGCGGATCTTCTGATAGTTATATGTCAGGTTGTCGAGGCTGATTTCAGCCCAGGCTCTTCTTAACGTCGATTCCATGGCGCCTCTTCCGGTTTTCGAAACGAAGCTTTTTGGGGACTGTCGTCGATAGCTCCCTGCGTGTGCTTCCGAATATTCTACTCCTTGTTTGGGAAGGGTTTCGACAATTCATACTTTGGGAGGTATTTCGGCGACTCGTGCATTGGGGGCGCCTTGGCAGCTTGCGCATTGGGGGCGGTTCTCAGCTTGCGCATTTCGTTCGGGTTGGCGGCTTGCGCATTGGGGGCGGTTCTCGACTCGCGCAATTGGTGGCGTTCGATGGCTCGTGCGCTGGAGTAGCCCGCCGATTCGTCTGTGGGGCGTTCGGTAATTCATGCGTATACGGTGGATAGGAAGTGGGCGTTCAGGTGCCTGGTGTATTATTGCAACCGCGCTGCACCAGCTAGAGTGCGGCTCTGTTTTGATGCGAATTGTTACGCCGGTCAGGGCATGGTGCGTTTCGAAAATGAACCGCTGTGCTGGGCAGGACGTAACGCTGCTCCGAAGATGAACGAAGGACATTGCATGATGGAAGTGAAGGCCTATTCCGGTCTGATTCGAAACCACAAAGAGCTTGCGGCTGAGCTGGGCGTTGACATCGCCGGCCTTTCTCGCCGAGATCGCGAGGAGAAGCTGCTGCTTGCCGCATGGCAGATGTGGGGCGAGCAGATGGGTGCGCACCTCAACGGACAGTTTGCCTTCGCTCTTTGCGATGACCAGACTCAGGAGTGGTTCGCTGCGCGTGATCCGTTTGGCGCCGAGCTGCTGTTCTATTACGTGACTGCGGATGGCCGTCTGCTGTGCGGCACCGAGATTCACGACCTGTTTGAGCAGGAAGGCTTCGTTCGCAAGCTCAATCGCGAGATGGTCCAGTTCTATCTTGGCTTCACCTATGTTCCTGGCGAAGAGACGCTGTTCGAGGGCGTCTTCAAGCTGGAGCCGGGCGGATATCTGCGCTTCAAGGGTGAAGGTGTTGGTGTCGCTGGCGCCGCTGGCGTCGAGGGTGCTTCCGAGGGTGCCGGCGTTGCTTCCGAGGGTGCCGGCGTCGGCAAGAGCGCCGCTAAGGGCGTTGAGCTGGGTCGATTCTGGGAGCTTTCTTATTCCCCCGATGAGTCGAAGACCATCGAGCAGTGGGCTGACGACATTGAGGCAGCACTCGATGCGGCTATGGCCGACATCTGCGACGAGGGCGAGACGCCCGACAGCTTCCTTTCGGGCGGTGTTGATTCCTCCTACATTTTGGCGAAGGGCCCGGCCAAGAAGGGCTTCTGCGTGGCCTATGCCGATTCGAAGGCTAGCGAGGAGGAAGATGCTCGCGGAACGGCCGCCTATCTGGGTCGCGACTTCGAGGGCATCGCGGTGACTGCTGAGGACTTCTTCGCGGTGGTCGATGAGTTCCTGCCTGCATATGAGCAGCCTTCGTCCGACGTGGCTGGTCTTGCTCTGTACACCGCATGTAAGAAGGTCGCTGAGAAGTCTTCGCTGTGCTTCTCCGGCGAGGGCGCCGATGAGTTCTTTGCCGGCTACGGCGTGTATCGCAGCGCGAAGAAGCGTTCGCTCATTCCCGGATCGGTCTACATGGGCGCTACGTACATCATGAATCCCTCCGAGCAGCGTCGTTATCTGAAGCAGTTCTATCCCGAGCGTTCTGCGAAGGCGTTCATGAAGAAGCGTTGCGCGGCGGGCGAGGGCTATGATCCGCTGACCCGCATGCTGTATGCCGACATGCGAAGCTATTTCGAGGGCAGCATCCTGTTCAACTCTGCGAAGATCGCAAGCGGAACGGGCCTTGATATCCGTATGCCCTTTGTCGATATGCGCATGCTCGACGTCGCTTGCCATATGCCGGCTCAGTTCAAGGTCGACGAGGCGGGCAATAAGAAGGCGCTGCGTCTTGCCGCTTCGCGCGTGCTGCCGCAGGAGGTTGCTTATCGCAAGAAGCTGGGTTTCCCGGTTCCGGTGAGCTCGTGGCTTAAGGATTCGTCGTATAACGGCGACATTCGTCGTGCGTTTGAAAGCAAGGCGGCCGCTGAGTTCTTCAACGTCGATGAGATCGGCGCGCTGCTTGATGCGTTCCTGGGACAGAAGCCTCGCGTGGCTCATCCTATCTGGTTCCCGCGCCATCAGGCTCTGCTGTGGCGCCATGTGTGGACCATTTACATCTTCATTCGCTGGTACGAGCTGTTCTTCGGCGAGGACGCTCGATAGCGAGCGGTCGCGGGGAAGTTCCTGCGGGGAAGGTCTTTGCGAGGATGCTCCTGCGGGGAGGGTCTTTGCGAGGAGGCTCCTGCAGGGAGGCTCTTGCGGGGAAGTTTCTGCGGGAATGACCGTTGGGGAAAGTCCGTCGGAGAATAGACAACGGCCGCAAAGAAGCCGACTTAATACGATCGGGGCTCGATTCAAAATCGAGCCCTTTTCATTGGTGCGCAAAATCTGTTATGCGAGTGCGTGTCTTGCTGGCAAGACGTCAGCCATAACAAGCTCCCAAATTGCGTTTGCGAACGATTTGGCGATCTCACTTTTCAAAAAGGGCGATTTCGGCTCCCGATTTGCGAACGATTTTTCAGGCAGGTAACTCGCTCAAGAAAAATCAGACAACGCTCTCATCTGGGGAAACGCAAAACAGCACTTCGCAAGCACCTCGAATGCGAGCTGAAAATCGTTCGCAAACGCAATTTCGTCGTGAAAATCGGGCTTCCCTCTGTTAAACCATCATTGACATTTTTAGCCGCAGTCCCTTGTGAGGTACATGGAAAAGGGCTCCTCTTTCCTACGATGACGTCGTCGAAAACACATCGGGAAAGGGAGCCCCATGGC
>JAFYTB010000237.1 GCA_017559045.1 Eggerthellaceae bacterium
CCAGATAAGCCTTGGCCAAACGAATGAACTCCGCCTGGTCGAGAGTCTCACCGCGACGCTTGGGGTCAATGCCAGCTGCCTCGAAAATAGCGGGCAGCTTCTCGGCCGTTGCCTTACCACTGTCTCCCCTACCCATGAAGTACGTTTTGCAGGAGTTCGACAAGGTCTTGCGACGGCTGGCAAATGCAGCGTCAGCCATGATGCACGCAGCGCGAATGGAGCGCTCGTCAAGAGGATTGCCCTCAGCATCAAGCGGAGCACGACGATCAAGGCGAAGCACAGCGCTGTCGATATGCGGCGGCGGGAAGAAATTACCCGGACCCACCGCAAAACGGCCAACGAACTGGGCATACATACCCAACTTCACCGTGTAAGCGCCATAGTTCTTATTACCCGGCGTTGCCGCCATGCGATCGGCAACTTCCTTCTGAACCATAACGGTCGCGCTCTGAACATGTGAGAATCGCTGGAAGTAATCGAGCACAAGCGTTGCCGCAACTGCATAGGGCAGGTTAGCGACAAATTTATTGGGCATACCTGCAACCGACTCATGGGCGCATTCGCCCTCAGCAGTCTTGTTCAGGCACTCGCCGCAAACAGGTGCAGCCGCAACCCTGCCAGCCTTGGAAAGCTTCTCGGCAGCAGACACCAAATCCTCTGCCGTCAGATCAAGCGCATCCTTGCTGATGAGAGCAAACTGATCGCTCCAAGGCGCAAGGGTCTCAGCCAAAACTGCAGGCAGATCAGGGTCGCGCTCAACCGACACCACGCGCGATGCATTCTTCAGCAGCGCGATGGTGAGAGTTCCGATACCCGGACCCACTTCAAGCACGAAATCATGACCATCAAGCTGCGCCAAATCGACGATCTTGCGCAGGATATCGTCATTAATAAGGAAGTTCTGGCCAAGCGAATGCTTGGTAGCCAGACCATGGGATTCAAGCGTAGCCCTCGTAGCCGCAACGCTTGCCAAGGGCGAAAGCTTCTCGGCGCTACCCACGGCGCTTACCAGCCTTTGCCTGCTTATTTTTGCCATAGGAAGACTTGCCGCCAGACTTTCCGCCGCCCTTGCCCTGCTTACCAGCAGGCTTGCCAGCGGGCTTTCCGCCCTGGGGCTTGCTCTTCGCCTTCTTGGGCTCGGGCTCGCTCAGCGCAAGCTTGGCGCGCTCGGAAGACTTCGGTTCTCCGCCGCGAACAGGCTCAGAAGCGTAATCAGACGCATACTCGGAGTCAATCTCGGGGGCATACTCGGCCATAGCCTCGTCACCCTCCTCGGCAAAGCCGAAGTCGGCCGGATAAGCGAGATCCTCGAACTCGAAATCAACAGCACCAAAGCCGCCAACGGGCGGAATGGGATACTCATCCGCCTCGGCAACAATGCCGTCGTCCTCGATCTTGCCAACCCAATCAAGCACCAGCTCAAGTTCAAATCCGACGCAGGAGAACGCCGAACGAACCGTGCCGATAAGCGGCTCGAAGCCATGGGGATCTCCGCCTTCGCCCACTACATGCAGCACCATGGGACGGCGAACCTTCTTGCGAAGACCCGACCAATAGTACGGCTGCAGGCGATCCATCAGGGCCTTCAGCTGCGCGGGAGCGCCAGCAAAGTACACCGGAGAAACAACGATGAGCTCGTCAGCTGCATCAAGATGCTTACGAACGTCAGTCATATCGTCGCGGATCACGCAGCGATGAAGCACGGCACCCGATTCAACGACCTCGGGAATCATAGCGAGGTTGTCATCAGCCTCGGGAAGCTTCTCGGGCGCCTCAGTGGCAACGCGACAAGCATCGCAACCGCGGCAAGGGCCAACCTCAAGGCTTGCCACCGACACGATGGACACGCCATCTTCAGGGCATTCCTCGATGCAAGCGTTGAACAGCTCGTCAGCGAGCAGAGCGCTGCGACCATCGGGCCTCGGCGATCCAACAACGATTACGCGATGCATATCGTTTCCTCCATACGTTTCTCCACCAGTTTGCGCCACGTCCAACGAAGGCGCTAGGTTACGTCGTTTCCGACGCGAGTAAAGGCTACTCGCCTTTCTGCCAGACCGTCAACGGACGGTCAAGCAAGCCGACAGCATTGTCATACATCTGCTTGAGCAGATCCTCCGCGCCGAAAGGATCATCGGCGCACAGCACCTCGACCAACTTCGCCGCAGTAAAGACAACGTGCTCAGAACCGCACTTCATTCCGCGAAGCGGCTCGGGCGTCATGTAAGGAGCGTCGGTTTCCGTAAGCAGACGATCACGCGGAACAATGGCAGCAGCCTCGCGAACGTCATCGGCCTTCTTGAAGGTAACCGGTCCGCCGAATGCGACGAAGCAACCCTCGTCGACCCAACGACGCAGCTCATCGGCACCCAAATTGTAGCAGTGCAGCAAGGTGCCCGCCTCCGGGAAGCCCTCCTCGCTGAGGATGGCGAAGGCGTCGTCGTGCGCCTCGCGCACATGAAGCACCACCGGCAAACCCGCTTCTTTCGCCAAGCGAATCTGACGGCGGAATACCTCTCGCTGCACATCGCGCGGCGAGAGGTCGTAATGATAATCAAGTCCGATTTCTCCCACCGCGCTCACGCGGGGGTCATGCAGCACTTCGATGAGACGAGCCTCGGCCGCCTCATCGAAGTCCTTGGCATTATGGGGATGGCAGCCCACGGCGAAGCGGAACTTCGGCACGCGGGGCGCGGGCTTGCAGCAATACATGACGGTGACCATGCGCGGCACGCGAACAGCCGCCTGACGCGTCCAAAGCGCAAATTCATCCATTACGGAAAGATCGTCCTCACACACATCGAGAATGCCCTCGATGAAGCGAACGCCGCAACAAGCTGCACGAGCGATGGAGAACGACGGATCCTCCAGCATGTGCAGATGTGCATGCGTATCGGCGACGAAGGCCGGCAGATCCGGCGCCTCGATCACGTCGTACGTACCGTTTTTACGCTTGCGTCGGAACAGCGCGTCGTCGAACTGCTCCGAGGTCACCTGCGTTTCCTGCATTTCCGGACTACTCCACATCCATGTTGATAGCGTCCTCGTCGAGACGCGGGAACAGCGGATCGCCAACCTCGACAGCGTTGCCTGCGGGCAGCTGGCCCCAAGCAGTTGCAGCCTCGATGTCGGTCAGAGCGGTGATGTCACCAAGACCGAGGCGACGGAAGACCTCAGCAGAGGTGTTCGGCATAAACGGAGCCAGGTACAGCGCAATGATGCGAATGGCCTCGAGCAGGTTGTACATAACGAATGCCAGCTCGCCTGCCTTCTCGGGATCCTTTGCGAGGCGGAACGGAGCCTGCTGCTCAACGTAGAGGTTTGCAGTACCAGCCAGCTCCTGCACAGCAGCGGTAGCACCGGAGAAGTCAACCTTGCCCAGAGCCTCGTCGTAGCGAGCGTACAGACCAGCAGCCACATCAGCCAGCGGGTTCTCAACGCCGTCAAACTCAGCGGGAACCTCGGGGACCACGCCGCCGAAGTACTTCTTCGTCATGTTGAACACACGAGAGCAGAGGTTGCCCCAGGTGTTAGCAAGCTCGTTGTTGTAGACCTGAACCATGCGCTCGAGCGAGATGGAACCGTCATGACCGAACTGAACGTCGCTCATGAAGTAATAGCGATAAGCGTCGACGCCGAAAACTGCGCACAGGTCGGCAGGACGCAGAGCGTTGCCCTTGGACTTGGACATCTTCTCGCCCTTGGTGAGCAGGAAGCCATGTCCGAAAACCGTACCCGTCACGGGCAGACCGGCAGCCATGAGCATAGCGGGCCAAATGACGCAGTGGAAGCGAGTGATGTCCTTGCCCACAAAGTGGTACTGCATGGGCCAACGACGCTCAAACTCGCCCTCGCGCTCCGGGTCGCCATAGCCGATGCCAGTGATGTAGGCGAGCAGTGCGTCAGCCCACACGTAGCAGACATGGCCCTCATCGAAGGGCAGCGGAACGCCCCAATCGAAGGTGGAGCGAGAAATGGAAAGGTCCTTCAGACCGCCCTCGACGAAGGTCACGATCTCGTTCTTGCGAGTCTCGGGACGGATGAAGTCGGGGTTAGCGGCGTAGAAGTCAAGCAGGGGCTGCTGGAACTCGGAAAGCTTGAAGAACCAGTTCTCCTCGCC
>JAFYTB010000024.1 GCA_017559045.1 Eggerthellaceae bacterium
AAGCGAACTCGACCTCGACGCCCTCATGGATGAGCTCGCCGACGACGAGATCGTACGCGTCAAGGAAATCGAATTCACCCCGATGACTGAGGAAGAGGCGCTGGCTCAGATCGACCTCATTGGCCATGACTTCTTCGTTTATACTGATCGAGATACTAATCTCGTATGCGTGCTCTACCGTCGTGACAATGGCGGATACGGCATGCTCAAGCAGAAAGAGGATTAGGCATGGCCTACATCGATACCATCAAAGAGATCCTTCAGGACAACCTCAACATCGACCCCGAGACGGTCTCCGAGGCATCCACCTTCGACTCCCTCAACATTGACTCTCTCGACCTGGTCGAGCTGATCTGCGAGATCGAGGATCGCCTTGACATCGAATTTGGCGAGCCCGAGGGCCTGGCCACCGTCGCTGATCTGGTCGAGTACCTGGACACCCTGTAAATCGAATTAGATTGCCTCGCTGGTGTCCACTGAGGCGGCTCTCTTGAGCAACTCGCTAGGGCAGTTCTCTTGGGCAGTTCACCTGGACGACCCATCACATCGATTTGCTGGAAGCCCAGCAATCAAAGCGGCTCAAGGTAATCACAAGTTCGCGCCATAGAGACAAATGAGATTTCGGGCGTCGGCGCAAGCCGGCGCCTGTTTTCTTACGACTGCTTTCCGAACGACTGCTTTCTGAGCGTCTGTTTTCCGAACCCTCCGTTTTCCGAACGCCGCCTCCATGGATAGGCACAGCAAGATGCAGCGCCAGAACGCTCAGCCAAAACCAGGGACAGTGTCAGAGACTTCAGTCAAAACCAGGGGCACTGTCAGGAAAAATAGCTGGATCGACCTCGGCTTAGCCAAAAAGGGCGGTATTGTCATGACAATACCGCCCTTTTTGGCTAGATCAGATCCTCAAATAGTGGCTAATTGAGGTTCATATCTCCAATACATAGCTTGCAATAAGCGCCTTTCAGCCAAAATCGCCACCACTGTCATGACACTACCCTTAGTTTTGGCTAGACCAGGAGTAATTCGCCTGTCTTTCCTGACAGTGCACCCTTTTTTGGCTGAGTGCTCTGACACTACGCCCTATTCTGGCTCAATCTCCAAGGAAACGAGATAGAGCGCAACAGCAAGCGAAGTGGCCCAAGAAGGCCAGGGTCTCCCCTACTCTCGATTGCCGAGAAGCTCACCAAGCGTAGCGAAATCGTTTTCGAGGGCCTCTCGCTTCTTGCCGTCATAAAGAGCAGCTGCAGGATGGAAGATGGGGAACACCTTGAAACGACCCGCCTGCTGAAGCGTTCCGCGCAGACGCGTGATGCCCACGTCGGTTTTCAGAATGAATTTCGTAGCGAAGTTTCCCAAGGTCACAATGAAGTCGGGGTCGATAGCGCGCGTCTGCTCGCGCAGATAGTCAGCGCAAGCCTCGATCTCCTCAGGACGCGGATCACGATTGCTGGGCGGTCGGCACTTCAGCACGTTCGCAATAAAGACGTCTTCGCGCGATAAGCCGGCGATAGCAAGCAGATCATTGAGGTACTTGCCCGCTGCACCCACAAACGGTTCACCCTGCAGGTCCTCGTTCTTTCCGGGTGCCTCCCCCACAATGAGAACGCGTGCGGAGGGATTGCCCACACCAAAGACAACATTGGTGCGGCCTTCGCAAAGCTGACACTTGCGACACGTTTGCACTTGCTCGCGAATCTCGTCGAGCGACATCTGAGGACGACCTGCCATGTTCGCAGCTCCTATCGATAAACCTTCGGCATGCGATGGCTAAAGCCAACGATCAGCTCGTAGGGAATGGTATCCAAAATACGGCACATCTCGTCAATGGTGACTTCGGCATCACCCTGTGCACCCACAATGATCACCTCGTCACCGATCTGCGGATCAATGCGGCGCTTCGTGCCATACGTACGAAGGTCAACCTCGAACATGCACTGATCCATGCAGATGGCACCCACCTGATGGAAGCGCTTACCGCCGCAAACAAAATCGACCTTACCCGACAGGCCGCGACGCAAACCATCGGCATATCCGATGGGTACGGTGCACACCTTTACGCTGCCCATGCTGCGATACTGCATGCCATAGCTCACACCCTCGCTCATCGGCAGCTGACGCACATCGGTTACGCGTGCATGCACGCTCATAGCGGGCTTCAGGTTGATAAGCCCCTGCGTTTCGGGACAGGAATGATATCCATACATGGTCAAACCAGTACGAACCATGTCGAACTGCACCTCGGGATAGCGCAACGCCGCCGCCGAATTGGCAGCATGAACAATACCCGGGTTAATACCTGCAGCATTTAGCGCATTCAGAGCTTCGACAAAGCGCCTCACCTGAAGATGGAAGTCGAGCGTCTCAGGGCAATCGGCCGTTGCAAAATGCGTGTACGTGCCCACAAGTTCAAGCGCACGGTGGAAACCCACCTGATGCATAAACTCAACCACCTCGGCATGATGCACGCCAATGCGGTTCATGCCGGTATTCACCTTGAGATGGAACGGGGCGCGCAGACCAAAGGCGTCTGCAGCCTCCGCGTACTTAATGGCAAACTCCGCCGTGTAAATGGTAGGCATGACCTTATAGCCCAGCAGCAGCGGAATAGACTCATCAGGCGGTTCGCACAGAATGAGAATAGGCGCATTGACATACGCCTCGCGCAACTGAATGGCCTCGTCGATGGAGGCCACACCAAGATAGTCAGCTCCAGAATTGAGCGCCGTCTTTGCCACCTTAACAGCGCCATGCCCGTACGCGTCGGCCTTCACAACCGCCAGCACACGAGTTCCACGAGCAAGACGGCTCTTCAGACCATGAATATTGCTGCGAATGGCGTTGAGATCAATCTCGATCCACGACCAACGACGATCCTGATCGGGAATGGCGTACAGCTTCTCGGGATCAAACTTGGGGGAACCAGCCTCAATGGATTCCTCGGTCGCAAAACGCAGAACGTTCTGCTCCTTCGGCTTACCCCATGTAGGGGTCTGATTGCCGTAGCCCCAAGAAGGCTGAGCAGACTGATAGGACTGAGCAGATTGGTAAGACTGAACAGATTGAGCCGCGCGCTCGGGCTGCTCGCGGAAATATGCCGACTGGTGATCCGTGTACGACGGCTGCGCAGAACGCATAACTTGCTCTCGAGAGAACGAAGAACGCGGTTCGCGAGGGATCGAAGGCTGCGGCTGAGCATAAGACGCATAGGTCGAAGCCTGCGCGCCCTGCTGCCCCTGCACATACGAAGACTGCGCCTGAACGCTTCCGTACGACTGGGACGCCCCATACGACTGTGCCTGAGCGCCCCCATATTGCTGAGGCGCTCCGTACAGTACATTTTCAGCCGATTCACGCTCGCGCAAAGCACGCATCTCGCGCTCAGCCTGCCTAATGGCATCAGCTGCAGAGACAAAACCGGAGTCGCTCTTGCTAAACCCCGTGAACCCGTTGAGGATATCGCCCTGAGACATGACCGACCGCTACTGATTGTCGACAGACTGATTCTCGCAGGAAAGCTTCTCGCGAATCTGACGAGCGATGCCATGAGCATCGAGACCCAGCTCCTTAGCAAGAAGCTCGGTATTGCCATGCGTCACAAATTCGTCAGGGAGGCCCAGCAGCAACGTAGGAACGCTCTCGCCCGCAGCCGCGAGCACCGAGAGAACGCCCTCGCCAGCACCGCCGGAAATCACGCCACCCTCTGCCGTCAGCAGAAGCTTGCACTCACGCGCTGCCGCCAGAATAGCTTCTTCATCGAGGGGCTTAACCCAACGCATATCGACCACGCGCACGCCAATGCCCTCTTCGGCGAGCAAGTCTGCTGCACCAAGGCAGCGCGACACCATGCGACCAAAGGCCAAAATAGCAACATCATTGCCCTCGCGCAGGATGCGGGACTTACCCACCTCAAGCACGCTGGGTTCTTCCGGCACGGGCACGCCAACAGCAGAGCCACGCGGGTAGCGAATGGCGACCGGACCGCCAATGGCAAGTGCCGTATGCAGGCCATGGACGAGCTCAGCCTCGTCGGAAGGCGCCAGAACCTTCATATTCGGAATCATGCGCGTGTAGGCAATATCGAAAGTGCCGTGATGCGTAGGACCGTCCTCACCAACCAGGCCAGCACGATCAAGCGCGAAGACGACATCGAAGTTCGGCAATGCACAGTTGATGATCATCTGATCGAGTGCGCGCTGCATGAAGGTGGAGTACACCGCAACGACGGGCTTTCTACCACCCGCAGCAAGGCCGCTCGCCATACCGACGGCATGCTCTTCGGCAATGCCGACGTCGACGAAACGATCAGGGAATTCCTTCGCAAAAGCCTTCAGACCCGTACCGCCCTGCATAGCGGCCGTAATGGCCACCACGCGCTCGTCGGCCTGAGCCTCACGCACCAAAGCAGCACCGAACACATCGGTGTAGCTAGGCGGAGCACCTTCCTTTTTAGCAGGGCCCTTACCGGTAGCGATATCGTAGGGACCCACGCCGTGGAAACGCTCGGGATCCTTGGTGGCATGACCGTAGCCGGCGCCCTTCTTGGTAACCACGTGCATCAGCACGGGAGCGTCCATGGCAAGGCAGACCTCGAGGGTCTCCTTGAGTACGCGGATATCATGACCACCGATGGGAGCCGTGCACACAATACCGAGCTGCTCGAACATCATGGTATGCGGAAGCACCATCTGCTTCACGCTCTCCTTGACGCCGCGTCCAAAATTGACGAGACCGCGACCAACGCGGCCGCTCGTCTCAAGACGCTCCTGCACGCCATCACGAGCCTCGCGATAGCGAGACGTAGTGCGCATATTGCCCAAATGACGAACGAGACCGCCAACGTTGCGGGAAATGGACATCTCGTTGTCGTTGAGGATGATAACCATGGGCAGCTGAGCATGACCCACATAGTTCAACGCCTCAAAGGCCATGCCGCCGGAAAGCGAGGCATCGCCAATGATAGTGACAATCTTCTCGTCAGTTCCCTTGAGAACGCGCGCCTTCGCCAAGCCGACTGCAACGGAAAGAGAGTCGGAAGCGTGACCCGAGGGATGCACGTCGTGCTCGCTCTCCTGCGGGCGCGGAAAACCAGAGACGCCGCCATACGAACGCAGATTCTGGAAGCCATCAAGACGGCCCGTAATCAACTTATGCGCATAGGCCTGATGGCCCACGTCAAAAACCAGCTTGTCCTTCGGGGAATCAAGCAAGCTGTGCGCGGCTAAGATTATTTCGACGGCGCCAAGCGACGAAGCCACATGGCCACCCGTCTTCGAAGTGGTGGAAATGATCTCCTCGCGAATTTCAGCAGCAAGGATGCCCAGGTCCTCATCGGTCAGCACCTTGAGGTCGGCGGGCGATTTCACCACGTCAAGAATTCGACTGCTCATCGCTTCTCCCTTAGACGGCGGGCGCCTCGCTCGGCGCGCTCGTCTCCTCGATATCGCGTTCGCTCAGATCGCAAGCGGAAAGACCCAGCTTGACAGCCTCTTCGTACAGCGCAAGCGCATCATCGAGCGAAATATCCTCGGCGCTTACGGCGTCGACGATCTCGTCGAGGCGGGTGCGCACGTCGTCGAAGGTAGCGTATTCGCGCTGATCAGCCATTACAGCTCCGCCTCGTCGGCCTTCTCGACAGCCTCGGCCTCAGCCGCAGGCTCCTCGATCTCGACCTCTTCGACCTCCTCGCCCATGGTGCGGGCGATGCGACCGAGAACGCCGTTCACAAAGCTGGGAGACTCGTCCTTGCCGCCAAAGCCCTTAGCGAGCTCGACTGCCTCGTTGATGGAAACGGAAACCGGAACCTCATCAACGTAGAGCATCTCAAACGCAGCGAGGCGCAGGATGGAGCGGTCAACGATAGGCATGCGGGAAACAGCCCAGTTCTCGGACGTGCTGGCCAGGCGAGCATCAAGCTCGGCAACATGGGCCTCGACGCCGTTGATGAGCTTCACGGCATAATCGGAAAGCGGACCGATCTCCTCAGGGCACAGACCCTCCTCGAGCAGCTGCCATGCAGGCTTGCCCTGGATCTCGGCGGTATACAGCATCTGAACAGCGGCGCTGCGTGCAGCGGTGCGCTCATGACGTCTTGCAGACATGTCAATCCTGTCTCGACTACAAACTCTCATTACAACAAATGCAGGCCGAAGCCGCATTTCAAGGAAAAGGCCTTCCCAACCGTTATGCAGCGGAAAGGCCCTTCTAAGCAATTAGGCGGCGAACTGGATGCCGTCGATGAAGATATCGATGGCGGCAACTTCCAAGCCCACCTGAACCAGCAGCGCATCGGCGATAGCCTGACGCAGGTTGGCAGCCAGCTCGGGCAGCACGTGTCCGTGGTACACCTCAACGTGCAGGGTAACGGTAAGCTTACCCTCGGCATCAGCCTCGACCTCGATACCAGAGGTTGCAGGCTTTGCGGTCAGCTTGGCGCGAATACCACCAGCGGCAAAGGAACCGACAGAGGCAACGCCCTCAACTTCGCCAGCAGCGATGGAGATGATGGTCTCCACAACGCCCGGAGCGAGCGACATGCCGTTAACGTTCATATTCTTCGTCATAGTACGTCTCCCATCTGAGATGCGATGAAGTCGGTAGCCACATCGCCGACAATGAAGGCCTCATTCTCAAGCACGCGCTTGTGGAAGGGAATGGTCGTTGCGATTCCCTCGATCACGAACTCGTCGAGTGCGCGGCGAGCGCGAGCCAGAGCCTCTTCGCGATCCTGACCGTGGACGATAAGCTTCGCCACAAGCGAATCATAATACGGAGAGATGCGCGAACCGCTGCGAACATAACTCTCCACGCGAATTCCCGGACCTGCCGGAGCCTCGAACTTCGTGATGGTGCCGGGGCACGGACGGAAGCCATGAGCCGGATCCTCAGCGTTGATGCGGAACTCGATGGCATGACCGTTCGGCGTGAACGGAGCACGAGAAGCGCAGCTCATGGGCTCGCCAGCAGCAATGCGCAGCTGCTCCTTGATGATGTCGGTGCCGGTGATCTCCTCGGAAACGGGATGCTCGACCTGCACACGCGTGTTCATCTCCATGAAGTAGAAGTGGCCACGCTCATCAAGCAGGAACTCAATGGTGCCAGCGTTGCGGTAGTTCGTGGCGCGCACTGCCTTGATGGCGGCAACACCCATGGCGCGGCGAAGATCATTGGTGAGAGCCGGCGAAGGCGCCTCTTCGATGAGCTTCTGATGGCGGCGCTGGATGGAGCAGTCGCGCTCGCACAGAGCCACATTGTTGCCGAAATCGTCAGCGAGGATCTGAACCTCGACGTGACGCGGACGCATAACAAGCTTCTCGAGGTACACGCCGTCGTTGCCGAAGGCAGCGCCAGCCTCAGTTCGAGCAGCCTGATACTGCGACTCAAGGTCGGCGGGGTCATGAACCTCGCGCATGCCCTTGCCGCCACCGCCAGCCGTTGCCTTGATAAGCACCGGATAGCCAACGCGCTCGGCGAAGGCGCGAGCCTCGTCAACCGTGTCAAGGCAGCCATCGGAGCCAGGCACGGTGGGAACGCCGCAGGCCTTCATGGTCTCGCGAGCGCTGGACTTATCGCCCATGCGCTCGATGCACTCCGGCGAGGGACCAATGAAGACAAGGTCCTGCTCACGGCACAGGCGGGCAAAATCCGCGTTCTCAGCCAGGAAGCCATAACCCGGGTGAATTGCCTCAGCGCCGGTGGTCTTAGCAGCGGCGATGATATTAGACATGATGAGGTAGCTCTGGTTAGCAGGAGCAGGTCCGATGCAGACCGCCTCATCGGCGTACTTAACCGGATAGGTGTCGGCGTCCTCCGTGGAATACACCGCAACCGTCTTCACGCCAAGCTCCTTGCACGCGCGCATGACGCGCAGGGCCACCTCACCGCGATTTGCTATGAGGATCTTCTTGAACATTATTCAGCACCCTCAGAGGCATGCGGCTCGATGTAGAACAGAACCGTGCCATACTCGACAGGCGTTGCGTCCTCGAGGCAAATCTCGCGAACAGTGCCCATCTCATCAGCCGTAATCTCGTTCATGAGCTTCATTGCTTCGACGATGCAAAGCGTCTCGTTAGCGGCAACCTCGTCGCCCACCTGCACGAAGGGCGGCTCGCCCGGTGCGGGAGAAGCGTAGAAGGTACCCACCATGGGAGCCTTGACGGCATACCAGTTAGCAGGACGCTCCTTGCCACCCTCAGCGGGAGCGGCAGTTGCGGGCGCAGCAGCCGGAGCAACCTGTGCGGCCGGAGCAGCAGCGACGGGTGCGGCAACGGAACCGGGCATGCGAATGGCGATGCGGATGCCCTCTTCCTCGACGACGATCTCGCCAACGCCGCTTTCTTCGGCGACCTTCACCAGTTCGCGAATCTGATTGATATCCACGTAATCGTCCTCCTTGGTTCCGCTGGACTCATTCTCCAGCAGGAAATCAACTCTCTCGGAAGTGCGGTGCTTGCTCAGGTAAGTACGGGCCTCGTTGGGGAACAGGGCGTACATGAGAACGTCTTCCTCGGTACGGGCCAAATCGCCGATCTCGGCAGCAACCTCATCAAAGGTGGTGGTCACCAGCGAACCGGGTGCAACATCGGCAGGCAGCGGGGTTGCATCGCCGAGAACCTTGGCGGCAATCTCGGGATCGATGCGGCCGGGAGCCTTGCCGTAGTAACCGAGGATGTAGTCCTTCATCTCCTTGGAAACGACGCTCCAACGCTTGCCGGTAAGCACGTTGAAAACAGCCTGCGTACCGACAATCTGGGACATGGGGGTAACCAGCGGCGGGTAACCGACTTCGGCGCGGACCTTCGGAATCTCGGCCATAACCTCGGGCAGGCGATGCTTCGCCTTCTGGGTTTCAAGCTGAGAAACCAGGTTCGACATCATGCCGCCGGGAACCTGATGGGAATACACCTTCATGTGCATGAGCGAGGAATGGCCGCGCTTGTAATGACCGCGCTGGCGCACCTGCTCCCAGTACTCGGAGATCTCGAACAGCAGGTCGAGGTCGAGACCGGTGTCGTAACGGCTCTCCTGGAAAGCAGCGACGATCATCTCGACGGCCGGGTGAGAGTTGCCGAACGCAAGCGGAGCATGCGCGGTGTCGGCAATGGCTGCACCGGCTTCTGCGGCCTTAATGATGTTGGCAGGTGCCATACCGCCGACGTAGTGGCTATGAACGTGAACCGGCAGACCGATTTCAGCATTGAAAGCCTTGACCATACGCTCGGTACGATACGGCGTGAGCATACCGGCCATGTCCTTGATGGCGATGGAGTCAGCGCCGAGATCCTTCAGCTGCTGGCCGTACTCAAGGAAGCTGTCGAGCGTGTGAACCGGCGAGATGGTGTAGGAAATGGAGCCCTCGAAATGAGCGCCGCATTCCTTGATGGCCTCGGCGTTGTCCACCACGTTGCGGATGTCGTTCAGCGCGTCGAAGACGCGGAAGACCTCAATGCCGTTGCGATGAGCAGCCTTGATGAAGCGGTCGACGATTTCCTTGGAATAATGCTTGTAACCCACAAGGTTCTGGCCGCGCGAAAGCATGGACAGCGGAGTATTGGGGGTGTTTGCCTTGATGGCGCGCAGACGCTCCCACGGGTTTTCGTCGAGGAATCGCAGGCAAGAGTCAAAGGTTGCGCCGCCCCAGGCTTCGATAGCCCAGTATCCGACGCGGTCCATCTTCGGCAGGATGGGAAGCATGTCACCGATAGGCATACGCGTGGCCCAAAGGCTCTGTTGGCCGTCGCGGATGGTGGTATCCATAATTTGAAGTCGTGGCATGAACTCGCACCTCCTTCGTTGTCAAAAAACACGTAAACACGTTTTTATGTGAATTGTTGAATTATAGAAGAAGGTGGGGTGCGCAAGGCGCATGCCCTGTGAACATTCGGCGAGAATTCACTAAAGGGTGGTGGTTTCGGCAGTGGAGTCGAGAACAGCCCTCGCCTTGGCGTATTTCTCGCGCAAACGAGCCCTCGTCGCCTCGGAAACCTGAGCGCAGCCGGCGAGTCTCGTTTCGTCGGAATTGTGCTCGAGATCGGCCAGCTTCACTGCGCGAGCGATGGGATTGCCCGCAATCACAGCAACGTAATCAAGGTACGGCGTCGCGTCGTTGTGGGTCAGCAAACGAAGCGCCTCTATGACCTCACCGGGAAATTCCTTCTGAAGATCTTCCAGCGTAACCCTCGTGTCTTCGACAACGTCGTGCAGCAAGGCCACGCAGGTGGTGAGCTCGTCCTCCATCTGCTCTGCCAAGTGGATCGGATGGAAGATGTACGGGTCCCCACCTTTATCGACCTGCCCGTGATGAGCGTCGTAGGCAATCTTCATGGCTTTCTTCGTCAGCTGGGTGTAGATCATGAGCGTTTCTCCTTCTTCCTCTCAACGTACGATACCACGGGGGATGGGTGACGGATGGGCTCGGGCAGATGGGCTCGTAGCTACTGTCACGTTTTCACGAAAACGTGA
>JAFYTB010000238.1 GCA_017559045.1 Eggerthellaceae bacterium
CCAAGCGCCGTATCGCTCGCATTAAAGCTCTGGCGTCCGGGCCTCAAAATCAGACTGCTGGGAATTGGCGTTTCGGGGTTCGAGGAAAGCGAGTTCGTCCAAAACGCTCTCTTCGAACTTCCGGATGCTTCTGCAACCTCCGAGGACAAGGAGATCAGCGGCGAGCAAACTTCAAGGGAATACGACTTTGCCAACGGCCCACGTAAGAGAACAGCTCCATCTCCGCAGCACAACATAGGAAGCAAGCTCAACAAGTCACAAAGAGAGCGCCTCATTGCCGCAACCGATTCCCTCAAGGACCGTTTTGGCGAAAATTCAGTAAGATTCGGTCTAGAGCTTCGTAATGAAGGAAACACCACCGGATCGGGATCAAAGAATCCCGCAGACTACAAATAACGACAGGATGACGATGAACAGACTTTCCGCATTGTTCGACAAGAAGTACAGCAAGAAACTCACCAAACGTGAAATCATGATGCTTGGCTCTACGGTCGCCGTTTGCCTTGTCACCCTTGCGGTCATCCTCGCAGCTACGGCCATCCTCCTGTAATCAAACAAGAGACAAAAAGGCGTCGGATTTCTCCGACGCCTTTCAATACCCTCAAAATCCTAAGCCCACGGATCAAACGCGAGGCTTAGTTAAACTTGAAGATCTTCTGAGCAACATGATATCCGCCAAGACCAATGCGGCGACCAAGCTCAGTCGGGATGTTGGTGCACATGCTGAGCAGGCTGTGACGAATGCGCTTATACAGAACGGGATCAGCTTCCTTCAGATAACGCCAGATTCCCTCACGCTTCTCCTCATCCTCAGCCGTATTCCTCATGCGAAGGAAGACCGTGCAGATACACATCATCATCGCAAGGTAATTCTCCATGTACTGGCGAAGGCGCTTGTCCTCGATGCTCATGACGTCCACCGCATCGATCATCGTACGCGTAACGCGCAGCTGCTGGTCAATGCGACCCATCATGACCTTCTCATTAACGGACTGGTCTTCACGGCCAATGAAGTAGCGATACATGTCGACATCGAGGTAGTACATGCTCTCGACATGCGGAAGCGGCTCGTACACGAAGATGTTATCAACGTAGAAGCAATGATGCGGGAGCTCGAGACCGATCTCGTGAAGCAGCTCGGTGCGATAGATCACGGAGTGCATGAGGAGATACTGGCTCTGATTGAAGTGACCCACTTCATCCCAGCCAAACTCCTTGCGCTCGGGGAACACGTTCTTGTAGCGCATGACGGTTCTCGTGCCCTCATGGACCTTCTCATAGACATAGTTCGCGATAACCATGTCGGTAGGATCCTTGAGCTCCATCTGGCGACGAAGGTACTGCATGACCTCAGCCATTGCATCAGCGTCAAGCCAGTCGTCGGAGTCAACAACCTTGAAGTAACGGCCCGTGGCATTCTTAAGACCTGCATTTACCGCAGATCCATGGCCTCCATTTTCCTTATGAATGGCCTTGATGATACCCGGATGACGCTGCTCCCAAGCATCGGCAATCTCAGCCGTGTTGTCCTTAAAGGAGCCGTCATTGACAATAAGGATTTCGACATCATCGCCACAAGCAAGCAGAGTCTCGATGCACTTATCCATATACGCAGCAGAGTTGTAGCACGGAACCGCGAACGAAATGGTCTTCATGAAATTCAGCCTATCCCTGTCTTCAACGCCAAACGCACTTACAGCTGAGCCTCAGCATCGAGCTTTGCCATGATCCTATCGGAAAGCTCAAGAGCCAGGCTCACGATCTTGTCCATATTGTAGTAACGATACTCGGCCAAACGTCCAAGCGGATAGAAGTTCGGCAGGGTTTCGGTCAGCTTGCGGTAACGCTCGTAGTGGGCGTTATTCTCTTCGTTGATGATTGCGTAATAAGGGATCTGGGTACGCGGATCATCGTAAGAGCGCGAATACTCCTTCATGATGGTGGTATTCGGGCAGCGCTGATAGGTCATATGCTTGAACTCGGTAATGCGCGTGTAGTCTTCGCTAACCGTGTAGTTGACCGTGCCGCACGGCTGGACAAACTCCTGGTCAAAGGTCTCATACACGAAGTCGAGGCTTCGGTAAGGAAGACGGCCGAAGCGAGAGAGGAAGAGCTCATCGAGCGGACCGGTATAGATGATGGGGCCCTCAAATGCCTGACCCTTAAGCTTAATGGCAGACAGGCCGGCATCCTCAGCATCGCTTTCGAACTCGAGCTCGAAGACACTTTCGGCATCCGTGTTCAGGCAGATATCAATGCCCTCGTAGTCAAGCATGGACTCGAACAACTTGGTGTAACCATGAACGGGCATTCCCTGGAACTTATCCTGGAAGTAGCGGTCATCCTCGGAAATGAAGACGGGCACGCGTGCCGTGACCGAAGGATCGACCTCTTCGGGAGTCAGACCCCACTGCTTCTGCGTGTAGTAGAGGAAAACGTTCTCGTAAACGAAGTCAGCAACCTCTGCGAGCTCGGGATCGTCCTGCGAACGCAGCTCGTTGATGGTGACCTTAACACCATCGCCGAACTTGGCAATGAGCTTCTCGATAAGATGCTGAGCCTTCTCCTCGCCAAATGCGATGACCATAGACTTCTTGTTGAAGGGGACGGGCATATAGGTGCCGTGCCAATTCGCAAGTACACGATGCTCATACGGAATGAATCCAGCATAGCGACGCAGGTAGTAGAAGGCGCGCTGGTCGTTAGAGTGGAAGATATGAGGTCCGTAACGATGAACGAGCACACCATTCTCATCGAGCTCGTCATACATGTTGCCGCCGATGTGAGGACGCTTCTCAATGATGAGCACGCGAAGGTCACGGCAATCGGCAAGCTGACGAGCAACGACGCTACCGGCAAAACCGCTGCCAACAATCAGCGCGTCATAATCAGAGATCTCAACGTCTTTGAAATCGACATACGAAATAGTCATGAATCACCTTTCACAGCATTCCTGAGCAAACTCGTTCTATTTTATCGTTTGACCCTCATGCCGACACCAAGTACATACAAACCGAATAATTAAGGCGATCAGGACCCCTCTCACCTATCATGACTGGTCACTACGACAGTTCGCACACGAAAGGACGACCATGAGTTCATTCCTTCAGACCATGATCGAGCGCGCGAAAGCCGACAAGCAAACCATTGTCCTCCCCGAGGGAAACGACGTACGTACGTTGAAGGCCGCTGAGTCAATTCTTGAAATGGGTCTGGCAGACCTCATCATCCTCGGCAACACCGAAACCATCCTTTCTTCTGGCTACAAACTTGATGGAGCCGAGATCGTCGACCCCCTCAACTCCCCCCTGCGCGATTCCCTCGCCGCAGAACTCTGCGAAATCCGCAAGTCTAAGGGCATGACAGAAGAGCAGGCGCTCGCCCTCATGGATAACGTCCTTTATTTTGGCGTGATGATGGTAAAGACCGGCAAGGCCAATGGCATGGTCGCTGGCGCATGCCACTCCACGGGCGACGTACTTCGTCCCTGCCTTCAGATCCTGAAGACGGCTCCTGGCGTCAAATTTGTCAGCTCTTTCTTCATCATGGTGGTTCCCGATTGCGATCTCGGACACAACGGAACCTTCCTCTTCTCCGATTGCGGACTCGAAGTTCAGCCTAACGATGAGAAGCTCGCAAACATCGCCGTCAATTCCGCTAAGTCCTGGAAGACGCTTATCGGCGAAGAGCCCATCGTCGCCATGCTCTCTCATTCCTCTTATGGCTCGGCCAAGAACGACGATGCCGAGAAGGTCGTTCGCGCCACCGCACTTGCCAAGGAAATGGCTCCTGAACTCGCCATCGACGGCGAACTGCAGCTCGATGCCGCCATCGTTCCCGAGATTGGCGCTGCCAAGGCCCCCAGCTCCAACGTCGCTGGCAAGGCAAATGTCCTCATCTTCCCCGACCTCGATGCTGGCAACATTGGCTACAAGCTTGTTCAGCGTCTTGCAAAGGCCGAGGCATACGGCCCCATTACGCAGGGTATCGCCGCTCCGGTAAACGATCTTTCCCGCGGATGCTCGGCAGAAGATATCGTTGGCGTTGTTGCCATCACCTGCGTTCAGGCTCAGTCTCGCTAAGGAAGCAGACGGAATCGCATAATTGTCTCTGACCAGCCGTTTCTTTCCAGCTGACCAACCAACAACAAAACGCCCGGCAAAGGCCGGGCTTTTTAGTTTTTACGCAGATGTGTCCCTTGGGTGACGGGTGGGCTCGTCGCCACTTTCACATTTTCGCGAAAATGTGACAGTGGTTACGAGCCCACCCGTCACCCATCCCCGTCGCTCAAGGGACACATTACGTGGTACATTCAAGAATTACTGCTCGTGAACAAGCTCGAAAGTGTCACGGGCGATCATGTATTCCTCATCGGTGGGAATGACGAGAATCACGACTTCCGAGTTGTCGGTGGAAATAACACGCTCACCGCCACGAACGCGATTGCGCTCGCGATCAAGAACGATACCGAGAGGCTGAAGACCAGAGAAGATCATGCGGCGCATCTTCTCGCAGTTCTCGCCAACGCCAGCCGTAAGGACAATGGCATCGACACCGCCCATAACTGCAATGTACTGGCCGATGTACTTCTTAACGGAATTCGAATACATGTCGTAAGCAAGCTGAGCACGCTCATGACCCGCCTCAGATGCATCACGGACGCTGCGAAGGTCGTTGGAGATGCCAGAAATACCGAGAAGACCGGACTTCTTGTTGAGAAGATCGTTTGCTTCAGCAGCGGTAAGACCCTCATGATCCATGATGAAGGTAACGATGGCGGGGTCAATGCCACCGCAGCGAGTGCCCATCATCAGGCCATCAAGCGGCGTAAGACCCATGGACGTATCAACAGCGACGCCATGGTCGATAGCAGACATGGAGCAGCCATTTCCAAGGTGACAGGTGATGAGCTTGAGATCCTCAAGATCCTCGTCAAGGAAGGCAGCGGCGCGCTCGGCGATGTACCTATGAGACGTTCCATGTGCGCCATACTTGCGAAGAGAATACTTCTCGTACAGCTCATACGGAATGGGATACATGTATGCCTTGGGCGGCATAGTCTGGAAATAGGACGTGTCGAAAACAGCAACCATCGGCTTGCCGGGCATATGATGCAGGCAAGCGTTGATGCCCATGAGGGCAGCTTTGTTGTGCAGCGGAGCAAGCTCGGCGAGCTCATCAATCTTGGCGATGACCTCGTCGTCGATCAGAACGGATCGATCGAAGTACTTACCACCCTGAACAACGCGGTGACCGATGGCGTCAATCTCGTCGAGAGAATCGATGGCCTTATTGGGACCAGAGACAAGATTCTCAAGAACAAGGCCGATAGCAGCATCGTGGTCCTTCATAGGAGCATCGAGAACAACCTCGTTCTGAGCGATGCCATGCTTGAGGAATGCGTCAGGCGCACCAACGCGCTCGCAAATGCCACGAGCAAGAACGATCTGCTGCTCAACCCAAATGAGCTGATATTTCAAGGAAGATGATCCTGCATTGATTACAAGTACGTTCACGATCTGCCCCCTTAATTAACTAACCACCCAATTTTAGGCTGACGGAATAACGCCAAACCTTTGATCATCTGGACATTCGGCGAATGGGCACCTGGCATTAAAAGAGCCGACCCCCTTCGGAAGCCGGCTCGTCAAATGCAATTTCAGCAGCGTGCTATTTCGACGGATTACCGTCATTCATCTGAGCACCACCGAGTACGTGGACGTGCAGGTGGTGAACCGTCTGACAAGAATGATCGTTCGTATTGGCAAGCGTACGGAAGCCAGACTCAACGACACCCTTAATCTCAGCAACCTTCTGCACGGCACCAAAAACATTGCCAAGAACCTCGGCAGGAACATTGTCGGCAATGTTGTCGTAGTGCTGCTTGGGGATAACGAGCACGTGAACGGGCATCATCGGATTGATGTCCTCAAATGCGAGAACATTCTCGTCTTAGTACACAACCGTAGAGGGAATCTCACCCTTGGCAATCTTACAAAACAGGCAATCGTCCTTCTGCATACCCTTCTCCTGAACTCGGTGTTCCAATATACGAACCATTGTAGGCTATTCGTACCAGCCGCAGGTCATACAAACCCACCTGGCGGTCGCACTAAGAAAGCGTAACGTCCCTCACGCCATCATCAAGCGTGCCAGAGAGCTCGCCCATAAGCACCTCGACTTTCTGCTCAGCCTCATTAAGGCGCTTTTGCAGAGAGGCGATCAACGCAATGCCACGCTCATAGCTTTCAAGGCTTTGCTCGAGCTCGAGCGTGTTTCCCTCCAGAAGGCCGACAATGCCCTCAAGCTCGCTCATCGCCTCACGGAACGTAAGGCCTTCTACAGGTCGAAGTTCTTCATTCATGACATTCCTCCAAAGATAGCTATCTCTCGCTAGACGAAACAAATTTGACCTGGCAATCAGCCGCACCATCGGAAAGCTGAACCCTTACCATTGAATCAACTTGAAGCTGATCAACGCTCCTCGCCAGCTCACCGCTCTCAGTGCGAACTATCGAATATCCGCGGGATAAGACGGCAAGAGGAGAAAGATCGTGCAGGCGCGAGGCAGCATGCGCGAGATCCCCCCTGTACGCATCCGTCAAATGCTCGCTTTGATAGGCAAAACGACCGGAAAGAGCGCCAACGCGCTCTCGTGGAGCATCAAGTTCATTGCGAAGCGATGCGGAAAGCTTGCTAGCACACGAGGTCAGCTTACGCTTGTCAGCCTGAAGAGAATCGGGAATAGAACGCCCTAAACGCATGCTGAGGTCATCGAGCTTCATAGCCTCATCGAAGAAGAGGCGAGCCGGCTCTCCAAACGCACTTCTCTGCAACTGTCGCTCAACGTCACGCTTGCCGACGTCGATAAGATTCCTCACCCTTAATTCCGCAGACTGAGCAACGCCTCGCAACGACGCGGATATCTGCTCGCTCTGCGGAACCACCGCTTCAGCAGCAGCCGTAGGAGTGGAAGCCCTGAAATCGCTGACCATGTCGGCAATAGTGGTATCAGGCTCATGGCCAATACCCGTGACGATAGGAACGGGACAAGCCGCAACCATGCGAGCAAGCCCCTCGTCGTTAAAGGGCATCAGATCCTCGAACGAGCCGCCTCCGCGCACGAGCAGGACAACGTCCACACCAGCCGCGACAACGCAACGCAAACCCTCGCACAAGTAGGAAGGCGCCGATACGCCCTCGACCGGAACTCCAGCCAGACGCACTTCAGCAAGCGGAAAACGACGACGAAGCGTTCGCAGGACGTCATGAACAGCAGCTCCACGCGGACTGGTGACAACACCAATACGCTCAGGATACAGAGGGAGCGGCCTCTTTCTTTCCTGAGCCATGAGTCCTTCTGCTTGAAGCCTACGTGCAAGCTCTGCAACCCGCATACGCAGATTGCCTTCGCCAGCCAAAGAGATTGAAAAGGCGTCAAAGTTCATGCGGCCCTTGGCGGCATACAGAGTAAAACGCCCCGTCAGCTCAACAAGCATGCCAACGCGCAGCTGAACACCGGAAGACTGATATCGATTGTTCCAGATCATGCAAGGCAAAGAAGCCGACTGATCCTTCACCGTGAAATACACGGCTTTGTAGCCGGGCTTGTTCGACACCTCGGAAACTTCGCCAAGCATGCGAACGGTAACGCCCTCAAGGGCGCCCTTCGCAAGCGCCATGGCGCCGGAAACGGAAAGCGCGGACGACTGTGCGTCCGCGCCCGTACGAATGTAATCGCTGGATGTCATAAAAGCTAATTACTCTTCGCGCATGCCGAGAAGCCAAACAAGCTGCAGGATGGAAGTAAGTGCAGCCGCGACATAGGTGAAAGCACACGCACGAAGCACCTTCCAAGATCCGCTGCGCTCAGCCTGAGAGAGACCGATCTGGCCCATATAGGCCATTGCGCGATTGGAAGCGTTGAACTCAACGGGCAGGGTGACAAGCTGGAAAACCACAACCGCTGCGTACATGACGATAGCAAGCGTGGTAAGACCTGCGATATTGAGGAAGATGCCAGCAAGAAGCAGGAACATCCATGCATTAGAAGCAAGGTTTACCGCAGGAACAAGAGAGCCACGGATCTTCATGGGAGCATAACCCTGGGCAAACTGACAAGCATGGCCCACCTCGTGGCATGCCGTAGCCGTTGCGGTAATAGTGCGGCCATCGTAGGCCTCAGGCGAAAGCGTCACCGAGTTGGTACGAGGATCGAAGAAATCCTGGCCATGGCCACCGCGATGCACGGCAACGTTATGAATGCCGTAATAGGAAAGCATCTGGCGAGCGCACTCGGCACCGGTCAGGCCGGTCGAATTGGAGACGCGGGAATACTTCTTAAGTGCATGATTGACCCACCACGAGGCGAACATGCCAATCGCAAGGGTCAGAATGATAAAGGAAAAGTACGACATGCTGAAATCACTCTCTCTTAGGCGTAACAATGTATCGATTGCATTATACCAACATACGTACGCCTTAAGACCATGGAAGGGCGTAACACATCGTATGCGCAATTACTACATCCTAAGCAAAGGACTAGAAATCACGCCGACGCTACGAGCGAGGAAGTGCAGGGCAGACCAGATGCTGCCCCGCATCGCTCAGCAATAAAACAAGAGCTAGCCTCGCAAGGCTCCACGACAAGCCAAACGCTACACGTCGCGACGCTCAACGACAAGGCCGCTGCTTCCGAGGCTAAGAGCAATACGACCCGCGATCAGGTCAAGCAGCTCCTCGCCCACCAATGCGCGGCGCCAACCCTTCAGAACGTCGATACCCTCAGTGTAGCCACGAGCAACCATGGCGAGATCGCTATGACTTGCAAGAGTCTGCGTAGCGATATCATTCTCATGAGCACGAAGGCGAACGAGGGCATTCATAAGGTCGATCTCAGCATCGACGTTAGGCTCATTCTTAGCGGCCCTATCGATTTCCGGAAGCTCGGACTCGGGAAGAGACATACCCTTCGCCATAAGGCCAACAATGGTGCGCGCATCCCTCGTGGTTACACGCTCCCTCAGGCCACGAACCATGAAGAGGTCGTCGATGGAACGAGGCTCTCGACGGCATGCCTCGACGATCTGCTCATCGGTGAGAATCCACTTACGCGGCACATCACGCTTCTGGGCTTCCATCTCTCGCCATGCAGCCACCTCGCGGGCAGCGGACATCTGACGACGAGAAAGCTGATTCACACGCTTGAGCCTGCGATAACGCGTACGAGGGTCTTCCTCATAGCGGCCAGGATTAGACAACTCCTCGAAATCATTCTTAAGCCAGGTAAGCCTTCCCTTTTCCTCAAGGCGCTTGACCATCGCACGATAAATTCGAGGCAAGTAGACAACATCATCGGCAGCATAATCAAGCTGAGAGTCCTGCAGCGGACGAAGAGACCAGTCGGTAAAGGAGTCGCTCTTCTTCAGCGCAACGCCACAAACGGAATTAACGAGGGCGCCGTAGCCGATCTGCTGAACATGGCCAAGCAGAGTAGCTGCAATCTGGGTGTCAAAAACGGGAGAAGGCAGCACGCCAATCTCCCTATAGAGGATCTCGAGATCCTGGCTACCCGCATGGAAGAGTTTGACGATGCCCTCATCCTCGAGCAGAGTCGCGAGAACGCTGAGATCATCTACCTCGAACGGATCGACAATAACCACCTCATCATCGGTGGCCATCTGAAGAAGGCAGAGTTTGGCGTAGTAGGTCTTCTCGCGAAGAAATTCGGTATCGATGGCAAGAATGGAAGAAGACCGCGCACGGTCCACAAACGCTTCCAGCGCTTCCTGATCTGCTATGTACACGTATACGTTCCTTTACGTTTGCAAACGATGGATTTGTAGTACCATCATGATAACAATGGAAGGGGTCGCTGTGAAACTTCTTGTTATAAACAACCTGGTATCTGGCTATCGCGAAGGCGCAATCTACGATTTCATTCGCATGCTCATCGCCGACGGCGACGAGGTCGTCATACGCTCCACCGATGGCACCTCCGATATCCCTGGTTTTCTCACCGACGCCCACGAGTACGATCTCGTTGTAGCCAGCGGTGGCGACGGCACCATTGCTACGGTCGCCTACGAGCTTGCCAACACGAAGATCCCCATTCTGGCCTTCCCCGCCGGAACAGCCAATCTGCTGCACATGAATCTTCTTCTTCCGAACGAAACTCATGCACTTGCCAAGTTGGCTCGCGAAGGAAACGCCCTCGACTTCGATCTCGGCGAGATTCTGCTTGAGAACGGCGACCGTCTTGGCTTCTCGATTATGGCCGGCGCAGGTTACGACGCTGACATCATGAAGAATGCAGCTCCCCATAAGCGCCTTCTGGGTCCGATGGCCTACTTCTCCGCCGCCATCGCCAACCCCACCCCGAAGTTCTCTCGATTCACCCTTGAAATCGATGGCGAAACGTTCGAGAGCGAAGGTGTTGGCGTCCTGATCATCAATTTCTCCAAGATCCAGTTCGACATCTCCGTCATTCACGAGAACCTTCCGCGAGACGGTATGCTCGAGGTCGTCGTCCTCAAGGCCAGAGACGCGCTCGGCCTGGTTCCTGCCCTATTCGCCGGCATCCTCGATCGTGGCGGAGAGTTCCCGAACCGAACCGAGGCCCTCGAAATACACCGAGGCAAGCAGATTCGCATCGACGCCGATCCCCCGCTTCACATCCAGTACGACGGCGAGGCGTCGGAGTTCACAACACCCTTCAGCGTCGGCGTGGTTGACCGATCCGCTAGATTCCTCGTCAGCGAAGAATGCCTGAAA